>NZ_JAUCAP010000030.1:0-31959 GCF_030361045.1 Lentilactobacillus sp. TOM.63 | reverse complement strand
AAGGCATTCGATTGTGTTATCTGAAGAATAACATGCTCGAATGCCTTTTTGAATACGTCCAATTATTTAGTGCTTACCATCAATTGATCTTCAAAATTGACCATTTTATAATTTTCATTATTTGTTGCGAAAATTTTCCCTTCAATCAATATTTCTGACAACAAGACCAGCAGTGAGCCATCTTGCCCCATTCTGTGTAAGTAACGTTTAACACTTGAATAATCATTTGAATTAATATTTTTAACCGGCCAAAAATTTCGCC
Source organism: Lentilactobacillus sp. TOM.63 (assembly GCF_030361045.1). NCBI lineage: Bacteria > Bacillati > Bacillota > Bacilli > Lactobacillales > Lactobacillaceae > Lentilactobacillus > Lentilactobacillus sp. TOM.63. The sequence continues at coordinate 31,697 of NZ_JAUCAP010000030.1, read as the reverse complement.
ACATTTTCTTAGCCAACAAACGTTGATCATGGGGGAAGCTTTTGCTGTGAGCAATCCTTGACAGCACCATTTTAACTAGTTGATTCTGAGGAATATTGGCAGAAAAAGAATCATCCTGAACAATCACTTGATGGTCAATTAACGCGCCTTGAGTAATGGAGTCCGTCATTTGAATTTGCCCATGGGGATAAGCGGTTTTCTCAGTATATCCGCGATAATCGTGTGGGAAGCCACGAATTAACTGAAGCTTACATGCATGCAAAAATAGTTTTCCCAACAAATCATAACCATCCTCAAAGTTCCTCTGTTCCTAATTTCTGAAAACCGGCGTAATTTAATTTATCGTAAACAAAAGCAAGCATATAAAAGATATTTTGGATACGAATATTTCTATCTTTCATTTAAACCAGCTTCTTCTTTCAAACTTTCAACATAACTATTCGTCTTATCCGGTTCATCTTGCCAGTACTCTTGAAGTTGAGGAATGATATCATACAACACTGAGTCCTGTAAATATGGCAAGCTGGCAATTTTATTGTCATTCATGACATAACTATGGCCAATTTCGAAGTCTTTACCAAGAGTCTCATCTTTATCGATATCAGAGTTAAGGGCTTGTAACCCAGCAATCAACTCATGAGCAGTTGGATCATCATCTTGAGCCAATATTTGTTGAAACTTAAGTGAATTAAAAGCGGGATGAATGGTGTAAAAACTAAATCGGCGTCTTAAAGCGTAATCCATCCGCGTTAACCCCCGGTCAGCTGTATTCATGGTTCCAATTAAATAGATATTGTTAGGAATATAGAAAGTTGACCCATCCAGTAGCGTGACAGAATTGCTAGAACTGCGCTTATCTGCTTCAATTAGCATCAATAATTCACCAAAAATTTTGGAAACATTCCCTCGATTAATCTCGTCGATTAAGAAGAAATATTTCTCATTAGGATGTTGGATGGCCTCTTGAACAAGGCGGTAAAACACGCCATGTTGAAGCTTAAAACCATCTCCTGAAGGCACATAACCCATCATTAGATTTGAGTAACCATAGCTTTGATGAAATTGGACCATTTTAATATGTTCCGCTGGATCTAATTGATCATCCAACATCACCTTAGCAAGCCGCTTAGCAATAAATGATTTTCCAACCCCAGGAGGTCCCTGAAGGATTAAGTTCTGCTTGCGAATTAATAATCTTTCAAGTTGCTGTAATTGATCTTTGGATAACAATACTTCGTTGAGAAAGTTTTCTTCAGTGTAAGGGGTTATCTTGTTAGCCGACTCGATAACAATGTCATTTCCACTTAACTGACTGAGTTTCAAAATCTGATCATATTCAACCTTACGCATACGAAAAAGGCTGCCTTGCTTAGTACCATTGTAAAATGTGCCTACAATCGGATCTTGAGCCAGTTGCTCTGAAACAATTGGCTGCGTCAATTGTTTATCCACTTGGACCATAATTTCAGATTGATTACTAGAATGGATGGCAGTTAATAAGGTAGTCACATTTTTTCTTGGAGATGAGACGTAACCGATAACTGGGTCCCCTTCTTTAATTTCATTAAATGCCGAGACCATTCTTCTGGAATTTCCACTCTCGTTCTTCCTGGTATAACTTTGAATACTCTTTTCATTTTCACTAGAAACATCCCAAATAGCTGGATCACAATTCATCCAGTAGTAATGAGGCAGATCCTTGTTCAAATAGGCTTGATCACTATACTCAACAAAATTCAGCTGAAATTTATTGAGTAAAGCCTTCATATCATTGCAAAAATTAAGATAGTCAGTTCCAGATGTACTCTTCTTTAAATGTTTCATCTGATCCTCAATTTTTGAAAGTGATTGTCTGTCGATCAATTCAAACAGATAGCCGGTATTTGCACTATCCAGGCTAAAGAACAGGTCTGGGCGAACCCAGAAAAGGCCTGACGTGATTCTCGAATGAATGCCTTTCATGGTATAAATTTTGTGATAATCACTAATAAAACGACTTCGGCTTTCTTCATCAGTTAGATCCAGATTAAAGGTATCTTCAAACAGATTCCAAAAGTTAGTAATTTCTTCCACTGTGCTACCAGGGAAACAAAACCATGCCTGCATTGGGTTCAATGTCGGCAGTCCGGCAAGATCAGTTGGCATTTCCGAAACCAAGCCCATTTCGTCTTTGATATCCCTTAAAATATGTAATCGATTAGGAACCGCCCCACTGCGCATGAACGCCCCAAAGAATGTAAACGGATCAATCATGTGTAAGTCAGAAAAATCTTTCATATTCGCATTATGAAGCGCTTTTGACCCCATATTCAAAAGCTCATCTTGATGATCGCGATAATCCAAAAGCTTACGGCTAAGTTCTTTAAAAATCGGTCGCCAAGTGTACTTTTCTTCCATAAATCATCCCTCGTTTCTGATGAAAATTATATTGTTTTTGGATCGCTCGGGACGTTGTCAAATTGATAAATGGCGGTAAAAGTGTTATTAAAAACTCCCTTCAATGACTGAATTCACTATAGGGTGTTAGTAACACCGTAATTCTTTGCTGACCATCAATGACGATCTTCTTGCCAACAGCAGAATCACGACTTTTTAGTTTCACTTTAGTATTGTTCCAAGTAATGATGTAACGAATCGGAACGTCTTTATACAGTGAATCCACTAAATCTCTGACTTTAACTAACTTTCAGACAAAAGGCCTTTGCAATTCAGGTAATCCAATTTAAAACTTCCCTATATAGATACATTTTAAACCTCATATTGTTTTGAAATAAACTTTGACATAAGAATCCCCTCAGTGATTATTAATGAATAAACGAACGATTAATAATTTGATTTTGTCACAACCCATACCCAGGATTTGGTGACAATGGAATTCCTTTTTCATCTTTGACGAACGTACGTTCCTTGAGGTAGAATGTTCGCATAAGAAAAACATATCCTTATGATAGATTAGTTAGCAAAATAAGTACCTCGGTAATGCATTCACAATATAAGGAGAATTGTATTCATGCAAGAGAACAGTTCTGAAAAACAATTAGACACCTTAGCAAGAATGGTAGCGAATAAGAAAGTGATACCATTCTTAGGAGCTGGTACATCAATCGAATTTAACCCTTCATGGGATAACCTAATTAAAGACATGGGATCTAAAGTTGATCTCAGTCATCTTAATACACAAGATACTGACTATTTTTTAAATGCTGCTCAATTATTTGAAAATAAGTTTGGCAGAAAAGGATTATGTGCTTTTTTAAGAAGTCAATTTCAAATTTCGGAATTTATTGATGATAAAGGAACAGCCGATTTAATGCTCATGAGTAATGCTTTTCCTATAACCTACACAACTAATTTCGATAATGTGTACGAAACAATGATGAAAAAATATAACCGGGATCTTAATGTCATCTGCTCGGCTAATGACTTTGAGAAAAATACTCCTTCCCCCAAAACATTAATTAAATTTCATGGAGATTATAATCACCCAGATAACCTCATTATTACAAAGAATGATTATAAACACAGAATGAAAGTAAGAAGCGGCCTTGATATTATGCTAGAAAGTCATCTTATGACTAATAATTTACTATTTATTGGATATAGCTTCAGAGATCCAGACCTACAAAAAATTTTTTTAGAGTTGGAAAACATTCTTGCAAAACGAAGTATATCCGTTTACATGATTGCTTTTGAGTATAGTGACTCACTCCAAAGAGAATGTAATAAATATGCAATCACACTAATCGACCCCACTAAAATGTTTCCAGGGAAACACCCCAAGGTTGCTTTTCAGCTTTACTTACAAAAACTGAATGACAGGTCACAACGCTTATTTTCTTCAACCCAATTCCACGGATTGTTTTATGGCTCAGTTCCGGTAAAGGGGGTCACCAATATGGAGATCGAAACACTTAGCAGAAACATCCCAAATGAAACATTTGACAACGCATTTTCTGAATTTGAACATTTATATTCTGGATCAATCCAAATACCTAAAGATAGATTTAAAACTGTATCTGAACAAATTGGAATACTGTGTAATAAAGCAGTTAATTCGCAGCAATTACAAAAAATAGCAACCTACGTTTCCTATACGTATTTAACCAGAATTCCTGACAAAGAACTAATGTTTAATAATATGATCGATTTGTTGAAAGGGGCCAATCGAAATAATATCAGTGGCCAAATTGATTTCATGAGCTATGGATCCGTATTGAATTGGGAAGTACCAGATCCATCTGTCCTAATTGCTATAATGGCCTTGACATGTTCAGATATTTTGAAAAATAACGAACTTATTCTAAATCACTTTCCAGATTACTTAGTCACGTTATCTGAAATAGCCTATCCTTATTGTCTGTTACCAAACGATCTAAAAGAGTTTACAGAAAAATGGCTCACTAAGTTCCATGAAAGTGCGCACACACCCAGGGATAGTCCAATTTATTGGCAACACCATCTGTTTTTTGAACTTCATCAAAATATCAGAGCTCGTAAGCCCACTGATGATGATATATCAATTCTAAGAAAGCTAATTAACCAAAGAAAATAATGCAATTATAAACACCTCATCAATAACTGTCTCGGATATACTTGAGTAGACAAGCAAATAATTAAAGTTTGTTTACTTAGGAAGGAGTTTTGATATGGGTCAAAAATGACCCATATACACCCTAGAACAAAAGCTCTTCTATATCGGCTTAATTCAAGACGTCAAAATGACAGCGTCTGGAATCGAGAATCGGTATAGGATTAAAATTGATCAGGTAAAAATTTGGATGGAAAGGTATAACTGCAGAGATGTAGATGAGCTGGAACACTCCTCGAAAAACAACCAATATTCACTGGAGTTCAAGCAAACAGTTGCTAAAGAATATCCGGCCGAAGGTACTTCGTACCCCGAATTTGTCAACACCGCCGGCTACGATCAAAAAAAGATCCTGTATGCCTTCACTTACGACAACAGGAATTTACGCTCACTTACATGGGGTGAACCGAGTGAGTGGAAAGATGGAATTAGTTATTTTAGTTTTATTTCGAAGCAGACGGCGGAACCATTTGAGGCGAAGGATGAGTGGAGTGAGGGGGGGGAGAATACGATATAATAACCAAATTTTTGTTTAAAATGCATCTTTAAATAATCCACTGTAACCTTCAACTAAACATTATTTTATGAAGATTCCAGAGGAATAACTATTAAAGCTATTCCTCTGGACTTTTTATAAAAAAGACGTATTGTATTACAAATATTTACTATTTATAACTTATTCGTTTTTGTTTGGAACCGATATTTACTGAGCTTTGTGTGTGTCATTGTCTGGTAAAGATTTTAACCTATCAATCTGCTTTTGTAGTTCCACTGGCGTCCCAACGCTTTCATTCGATAGCTTCATATTCCGCCTAATCTTATCCGCGTCTACTTTAACAACTTTTATGTTATCCCTTTCTTTTACCGTTTCATGGTTATTTGCAGCAAATCGCTCCGAGTTACGTTGCATTCGTGTTGTTACAGCACTTTTAATAGATGGATTGTTTCGGCTGTCTTCTGGAAGCCGACTCATTACGTTTGTTATCTCACCCTTTACCTGTTCTGCTATTTCCCTTGATTTCGCAATTTCAGTTTTCTTTTGTTCAATGTCCAAGTTTAACTTCCTAGTTTCAGCATTATTCTTCTCCGTTTCAGATTGTATTTTATCAATGTCAGCTTGTTTATGTTGGTTGGATAAATCTCTTTCTTGTTTATCTTCTTCAGCTTTTTTCTTTTCGGAGGGAAGGAATTTTTTTAGTGGACCGTGAAACGTTCCCTTTAAGAATATTATGTTAAAATCAATTTCACCAAAAAGTCCTTGCCAAATGAGTATGATCAGCCACCACCAATTATCGGCAGCAAATTGAATTAGGTCACCCTTTGATTGAACTCTAGATTTTTGAAAAACACGATCATTGTTTTCTTTTCCAAGAATGTTCTGAAGTGTCAATTGATAAGTTAACCACGTAGAATTACTAATTTGATTATCTGTATTCACACCTATTCGACAATACACTTTTCCTCTGTATCTATATATAGGAGCTATAACAGGATTTAAGACATCCGCACCCTGCTCCGTAATATCAAATAGACTCTGATGTGCATTTCGAATCCATGATAATTTTTCCGGAAATTGTGATCGCATTATTTTCTTAATCCAAACCACTCTGCGTTTAAATTTGTATGGACTAATATGATATGTATTATTACCTTGATTATCTAATAGTTGAACATGCCTGATAGAACCATCAAAAACATCAGATGTAACAATACCTACCAGAAACTTTTCAGAAGATTTAAATGGAACAAAAATAAAGTCACCAATATTCATTAGTTCGACAAATTTAAAAGTCGTGTTGGCACGACTTGTACTACGTCTGCGTATTTGCTCCAGATCTTCTGCACGTTCCTGGTTAGTCTTCCTTTTATTATGAATATCATTTTCATATGAGGCAATATCACGATCATTAAACATGGCTTTATATGTTGTCTTAAGTGCGTCATTTGATGAACGAATATTGCTCGGAATAGTAATGAAATCAATTAGCCTTTGGTTGCTTGAATCAGTAGCAATGTAATTGTTATTATAAAAATCAACCAGATATTCAGCAGCAGTATTAGCACGAACAAACCAATATTTTGTTGTATCTGGAATATCCAGAATTTCAATTTCTTTTTCTTCGTTTTCCCCCATAATGAATATCTCCAATCAATAAGCTTTTGGTTACTTATTATAATAGCATAACTTCAAATGAATAAAATCTCAAATTCAATTATACATATCATAACAAAAAGGAATTATTGATCACTCACAGTAAACTATCCTTCTACTGTGATTTCAGTAAAACATCCCTCAACTCATCATCCACCGCATAAATATAAAGTCCATTAACCCCACGAGTTAGCAAAACATTCAATTCATTTGGCAACAATCTGTCAGAAACTTTCGCTTTCTTACCATTTTCCAAGGTACGATTTCTAATCGCGTTGGTATTTTCACTCTCGCTAGGGTCGAATACAACGTGACCATTGCGATACTTCACAGAAGGGCCAATAATGACACCACTATAATTTAGATCAAATCCTTGAATCGTATATGTTGACCCAACTTCGTTAATTGTCTGCGGTTGTTCAGCCCAAGCCAATCGTTTTATTGAACGAGTGCTCTTGGGCTTTAGCTGTAAGTTCCAAGGTAACGACAAATCACCAGCAGTTACCATCCAATAATCACCATTATCCGGTTTCCGCTTACTGTTATATTTCCAATCAAACGTCGCCAAGACTCTGGATAGACCATACTGCTCATCTTTTGCTTTGTCCCTAATCGCTTCATACATCTCTTGAGCATCATCAAATATTCGTAAATCATAGTTCTTATCTTTTGGAATTCTCTGAATGATCTTCTTATCCGTAATGTTTCTAATCCATTCAATTGTTTTAGCATTAGCATGAATTCTTAACTGATTACTCAGCATAATTAAATTGTTTTGTTTCCGAGCTTTGTCTTCTATTTTGGCGATCTGTTCAGTTTCAAGATATTCTTCAGTTTTCAACATTTGATTCTTATCAAAGATAGCTACAGTTATTCTTGAACGTTTCAGAATATCATCCAGCTGGTTTTGCCCACGATAAGCTTGCTTTCCCTGTGTCCATAACAAGTGAGCCTCGTCAACTAAAACTACGTCGGCTAAACTGTCTTCGCTGTGATTATTAATGAACCGGGTTGGCTTGCTGACCATATCCTTGTTTTTGTGGTTAAGGTCAAGCTTACGGGTAATATCTTCGTATACTTTTAGTTGCTCATCGTGATTCACTAAAATGTAATTATTAAGATTATCAAATCCTCGTCTAAGCGGAGACCCATCATCAGTCAGGGTGCCAATCAAATAAAAGATCGTGCTTAACAGAACCGTCTTACCCGAGCCAGCTTCACCTTCTACCAAGATGAGTTGTCCGGTCTTCTTAGCGAGAAGAGCATCAATTATCCTATCAATAATGACATCACGGGCATTCTTCTGCTCAGCAGTTAAATTATGAAACGGTGATGCCTTAAAAATTGCCGAATCTCGAATGACACTTTCCACTGGAAACAGGTCATTATTATACTTCCTAAGCTTCCCCCAAATTCGAGAAAAGATTTGTTCTTTTTCATTAGAAGTATAATATTCATTTTGTTCGTTTTCCCGCCGGTTATTAAGTCGTTTGACACTTGGAACTCCAAGCATATATAACATCATTTGATTTTCAATATCCAAAGTAAGCGATTTGTTAAAGTGATTATGCCCAATCACAAATATCTCAGCATTTTTTGATCGAGACAATTCTTTCCAATCCGTTCGAACCTTTGGATCTTCATTAAGATGCTGCTCAGTTCGACGTTCAATATCATTGGTTTCACCGACGTAAACCTTGTAGCCACCGGATTTTTCAGGTGAATAGATCACATAAATAGTTGGATAATCAATCAGCAGTTTGCGTTTAGTCTTATCCCCTTGAATTGCATCGTCCAAAGTAGCTGGGGTGTCAGAATTATATGGAATTTTTTCAACTATTGGGTACCCAACATCTGCCATGATCTAACACCTCACTTTACCTATTTATCGAATTTCCAGTGACGATTTTTATTAATATCTAACTTTTCTTGAACAATATCATTTGGCTCAACACCAAGTTTATCGCACATATAGTAACAATAAGTTAAAATGTCAGCAAGCTCTAACTCCATATCATGCTGCTCTTTTTCAGAGAAGTGATCTTTATTTTCTGTTTGCCATAAAAACAATTCGTTCAGTTCACCAGATTCAACTCCCACCGCTCTAGCTAAGGCTGGTAGGGTATGATATTTATTCCATCCGCGATTGTCGCGGAAATCCGTTAGTTCTTTGATTAGTTGTTTGTATTCCATAGTTGCTTACTCCTATTAGAAAGAGCTTAATGTGATACATAAGTTTACTATGCTATTAAACTCGTTTAAGACCATTCATCTATATGTACATGCATGAGACCTACAAATATAAGGCCTCCATGCAAAGAAATTAATCACTGTTTATACTATGCTACTAGATGAATTAGCTCAAGGAACTCGTGAAGCCTTTTAGGATCCCTAACTGATTCTTGTAAGGCATAAGTTTTTAATTTATTTTGGGAAATATCACGAGTGTCCATTTGAAAAATATTTTTCAAAGACTTTTTTTCGCCATGCTTCAACAATTCAGTTTGTCGTGCAGGCAAAATAGACTTGCTGATATAACTATTAACTGAATACGGATACTTATTCACAATCAATCCGGCAGGAACCAATATGATTGATTTAAGATTATTATCCAAAGGTAAAGAAACGTTCTTTTCGTTCCACGACCCACTAGTATAATCAAAAACCCTTATGTTCTGAGATGAATCAACATAAATGCTTAAACGATCACAAATATATTCTGTGTACTGAACTAACTCATTAATAATTATATTCGTTATTAAATCTGAAAAGCGATCCGCATCAAATCTTGGGGCGAATAAAGGGATAATTTGAGGTGTTCTTATCAATAAATTATCGTCATTAACTGTATTTTTTGCTTTCAAAAAAACAGAATGTAGCATCGAAAGGGAGGTTCCACTTCCTCTCGATTCACCAGCGGATAATCCAAGATGTGTTGCATTAATTTCATGTGGATCCTCAAATAATTTTCTCATAGAGGCTTTATCATAGCTTTCAGAGGTAACATCGAAAGCTAATCGCATAAATTTTGAAATAGACATTTCAGCCTTCGCAGAGTCAAAACCAGGGCATACCAGCTTATTGATCCTTCCAGGATCAATATAGTACTTCTGGTCAGTCGTTAACTCTACATCAAAGTAGCTGCCATTTGAAACATGAAAAAGCTCAGAAAATTTAGGCATAAAAAATGCCTCCTTGTATTATTAGTCAAAAGGCCCGCGGGTACAGGATACCTGATTGACAATATGTAAGAAGGCAAAATAAATTAGAATTCACAGTTCATTCTGCGTGTGTTAAAATTATTTAGAGTTAATTTTCAACATTATATTGTCAGTGATAGGTCCTGTTAGTAGTTGCCGCTACTAATAAGGCCTTTTGCTATATTTAAGTATACCACAACTCTCTGTTGCTTTCTCAAAATTGTCAAAATAAGCACTATTTTAGCTGTTTCACCCTATTTTGATATTTTACATATAATTGTCACAAAACTCTTTAGAACGTAAATATGAAGTTATTAAATAAAGCGAACTAAATTAATTTCAAATTAGTCTACTATCCCTTTAAGACATATTTAGGCAAATAGATCCGCTTACCTCATCTCTCAAAATATAATAAATCCTAGGATTGTGTTAAATAACAAATAGCTGGTCCTCAACCTTCACCCATATATAGGCCAAATAACCTCCATTTTAGATATTTTAATTTCATTCCCGCAACTAAACCAGCAAATCAGCTAAATACCCACGATCAGAATATCCTCTCAAAGAACCTTTCTTCTTCATCTGCCGCTTAGTTGCTTTAATTGCCTTTGCCAACTTATTTGGCTGATCTTTCCACAAATTATAAACATATTGATACTTTTTAACTGTGGTAACACCTTGTTTAATTATCAAAAATGTACTTGGCTTTTTATCAGAACCTTTTTGCTGCTTGTAATTTTCAAATTCACGTGGCCATTCAGGCCTAGCAAATAGCTGAACGGTTTCAATTTCCTCACGAGTAATATAGTACGAAGTTTCAGTTACTTCGTGGGATAGTTTAGAAATTTTTGAAACGTGATTTGGATTATCGCAAACAATGTGTAAGTGAATAGGAACACCACCGAAATCATGATTTAGAAATGAATTGATAAACTTCTTGTCATTCAATGAATCTTGATAATAATTCCCGGCGGGATCAGTTATTAATGAATCCCGAGAAACTTTCAAATAATGATTCTCTAATAGAACATCAATAATCGCCGCTTCAGCCGCCCCTTCAACCATTAAACAATCGTACCCTCCCATTTACCTAACGACCTCATTTATATTACTTTTCTCACGTTCCAAATAATGGTGATCAATGTTGTGAGTCCTTACAACGCTCTTAAGTGCTTGATATGCTTGATAATTCGGTGCGGTTCCTCTAAATGTATTATTTTGAAAAACTTCGCTATTTTTTAACTCTGGTCGAACTGCCATCTCATTTAATCGCATTAACTGGGTTTTACCTTTTCGAATCAAAATGTACTCTTCATCATTCCGTTGAAGATCATCTGTTAGTTCAACATAGTGAGAGGAATATACCAAAGTTGCATTATTAACATTCACAGTCGGATCTGCAAAAAATCCAATAAAGTCCCGAACAATTTGCTTATTAATGTGTAATTCAATTTCATCAACCATTAAAGTAGCGCCAACTCGTAATGCAGTTAAAAACTGGAAGAAAAGTGTAACTCCCTTAATGGTTCCAGAAGAAAGATACTTATCAAACTCCTTAAAATTCGAAACTTTGATCACTTCATCGGAATCTTTGAATTTGAGTGCATACCGAGTGGTTTGTCCTTTATCATCTTTTTCATAATCTAAATAATCGATCGAGTTATCTAAATACGTCAATAATTCAATCGGTGTTTGGTCCATGAAAGAGATGAATTTATTTTGATTAGTATTCTTCACTGTCGATATCACAGCAGATATCTCTTTCGGCTTATCAGTTGCTCTAAAAATAGAATCCTTATCGCTTAATAGCTTTTTCTCACTCTTTGAAAGATCATTTCTATTATGATCAAGTATTAATCCAGTTGAATCAAGTTTTCCATCAGCAATCCGAAAATAGTTTTTTTTTGAAACCCTTTTGGTCTTTCGGTAATAAACTTTTTCATTTGTAATTATCCATTCTCGTATATCATCCTCGACCCCATCGGTCACAGGAACCTTCTCAAAAGTTGTCACGACAACGTATCGATCATCTTCATTAGTTGCTAGATTAGCCTTAACAGTAATCTTATTCTCTTTTGACCGGAGACGCTCATTCAATGGTGTTTGATCAATTGATTGACCTAATAGATACAACGAGTTTAATCCGTCAAAGATTTCCATCAGCGTACTCTTACCAGTTGCATTAATACCAACAATCCCAATAACTCGATTGAGCGTTAAGCTATCGTTAAATCGAATAACTCTATTTTTAGTTTTATTTGTGATCTGTCCGCTGGTTTCGAGCGTAAAGCTAGTACCATCTTTGAATAGTGAATGACCATATATCTCAAAGCCAATTAATTTAATCATTAAAATACCTCCTTGATACAAATTACATATTTTTTGTAATTTGTGTCAAGAACATTGTATCATATCACCCTCCTTTTTGATACCATGTACAAAAAAGCGACACTCAAAACCGGTTTTACATTAACGGAAATGAGTGTCGTCTTGTTTAAATTACTCCAATTTTTCGTAAACCAATAAAATCAATTATTTCTTAAATCCACTAATCTTCATCCAAACAGTCACCACAATCCCAAAAACGAGTTCCACGAAAAACGAAATGTCTGATAACGACCAGATGGTCTCAATAAAGCGTCGGAGTTTTGATTGTTTCGGTTCCAATAAATCGCTCCTTTCAAATATCCATCAACAACGCGTACATAATCATAGAAGGATCCTGTATCCGGGTCAATTCTGATCCAAATGCAAAGCTAATAAGGTCTGACACAAACAACAAGCTTACTCACAAACTCAGTCATTCTCGTGAGCCGTCTTAGCAAACTTCTTCGCCAGATCCTCCTTAGTAAATCCATTCTTTAAAACCGCAAAAAATTCATAGCCGTTATCTCGGTAACCGTTGACCTCGAAAGTGTCGGCCATTTCCAAGAATGGTGGCTTACCTTCTCCTAATTGAATTTTATCAATAGCTCCTAAGACGTTGAATTTAACATTATCCTTAGCCAACTTTTTCATCGGAACGCTATCAAAGATGCTTACAACCATAGTAAATTTACCTCGCTTAATTACGCTTTATTTAAAACTTTGGAAATACTCGCACAAAGTTTATCTGTACCTCATGCTAGAAAACCCGTGACAACTAGAAGTTTAGCGTACTCGAAAGAATTTGGATCGTCAAGAACCACCAATAAGTATTCCCGAATCTTTTGCGATTAAATATCTTCTCTACTATTGTACATAATTTAACAATTAACAGACAAAGAATCCCCATTTAATCGACTTTTCCATCGATCAAATAGAGATTCTTTGTCATCATTAATTAAACTGCTTCAACGAATCCATAATCAGTTGAATAAATTTCTCCCGATCAATATCCAACAAAACCTCTGTATTCTTGGGTTTGTCAGTCAGTTCATAGTAGTCACAAACCGTCTCCCCGTCTGTTAAATCGCCCCGATTCTCAACATCAACGTTCATGACCTTACTCTCAAACATTGAAGGATCAATTAACCAGGCAATTGTACAAGGATCGTGCAACGGTGCCCCTTTGAAGTCCCACTTTGGTGCTTCATGGTAACGTTCAAAGAATTCAAGCAAGCCATAAAAAGCGTGAGCAACTGGATTTTGAATGTCATCAATCTTAGTGATTTCCGATTTAAGAATTTGCGCCTTATGAGTCACGTTCAATGGGGCCATAGTCAGCGGAATCCCTGAATTTAACACAATTTTGGCGGCTTCCGGATCAACAAAGATATTAAATTCAACAGATGGTGTCCAATTACCAAGTCCCATTGCGCCACCCATGAAGACAATTCGTTCAATCCGATCTTTGGTGACACAATTGCTAACATCATTGCTAGCGCATCATCATGTCCTGGATCACAGTCTAAGATAATTTTTGTCATTATAATTATTTCCTTTCTGTATCGCGAATTTCTACACAAAACTACAACATTGAACTAGTACCACCACTAAAACGCCAAATTGTTTACCACGTGACTGACGTTTTAAACTTTTATAAATACCATCTTCGATATAATGAGAGTCCCCCGCACAACAGAAGGAAAATTCCAGAAGGGTTCTGCTGCCCTATTTTCTTCAGAGGGTATGGTCACTTTTGGCCAATCAATTAGAAATGACCAATGGGTATCCAGTCATCAGACTTTCAAAGAATCACTGGTAGAATACCAAAATCTGTGACGTACTTATTTGAAAATGCAGATAAGTATCAGATTGTGCTCGTCATTTAGTAGATAATTAAATCAAGTAGTAATCAAACGGCACTCACCTTAAATTAAAAAGGCAGAGTGCCGTTTAATCCTACTCATTAAACTTTGAGTTTAGTTAATTTTATCACTATTACTGAACATGAGTGCGATCGAGCCGAACCGATAACTTACGGCCAGCAGCTAGCGAATACTTGTTACCGTCAATGATAAGAGTGCCACCAGCTTTAGTCGCAGTCACAGAGAGCTTACCACCATCTTTATCAACTGTTACTTCACCATCTTTGATTGGCAATACTGCATGAACCGTTTCAAACCTTTCCAACCTTGGTTCAACATTAAACTCACGATAGCCTGGACGGGTTGGATACAATCCCAAAAAGTATCTACCTAACAGATAGATGGGACTAGCTCCCCAAGCATGGCACAAACTCTTGCCATATGGATCACCATACATTTCATACATGTCCTTGCCTGACTTAGTCGGATCATATTCTTCCCAAAAGGTAACCGCACCCTTATCCAACATGCCACCCCAATAATCCAGGATGACTTGGTATACGTTATCTTGAAGACCCAGCTTACATAATGCATCTTGTTCAAAGAATTTAAAGTAGGGTGTAGTAATCTGTGTGATGTTGTCATTTAACAAAACATTTTTTAGAATTAGCTCCTTCTTGTCATCATCAACAAGATCAAATAAAATCGCAAAAATATTTGCATGTCGCGTAACATGATTCTTACCAGATTCGTAGCTGTCAATAAAAGCACCTTTTGAATCATTCCAGAAATACTCAATAAAGTGATTAAGTAGTTGATCATGAAGATCCTGATAGCCATCAACTGGAAGTCCCAAAACGGATCCACAAGTAATCATTGTTTTATAAACCTGGATTAACAATGCCTGTTCTGCAGCAACCGTTCCCTGCTTGTCCATTTCGGACCAATCCACAAAAATCCACTCATTTGGACGACCGTAAATAAATCCTTTATCGTTTGTTTGCCTCATAAAATAATCAACCATACTCTTCATCTTAGGATAAATGATCTTAAGGAAACCAATATCACCGGTCATCTCATAGTGGTTCAAAACCCCAATCACCCAAAGCATTGAATAATCAACAATGGTATTAATATGCTGCTTAATATCATTTTGACCACGTAATGCCAATAACGTGCGCTTATCAATATCTTCATTAAAAAAAGAATACTGATTAATAAAATTTGCCTGATAGGCATCCCCAGCCCAAATCCATCTATCACGTTTAATACCATCGATAAAGAAGACGTCGCTACACAAATTTAAGGTTTCTGTAGAGACATCCCAAATTCGATTAATTAATTGCTGATCACTTCTAAATAGTGAACAGTTTTTCTTTGGAATGTACTCGTGAATAGCGATAACGTCAACATCCGTTTGCTTGGCATCTGGAATAAAAATATATCTAAATGCCCTTTTTCGAATTGGCGTCTTCTCATCAACTGCTTCTTGCTTGTAATAACACATTTGAACATCTAGTGCCTCTGTTTGGGATTCCCCATAGCAAATCGTAACTATCTGTTTATGAAGTAAATTCAATTTCAAGCGGCCATTGACTGCTCTGCCAAAGTCAAATAACACCCCATCTTGAATTTCAATAATCTTCTTAGGTTTAATGGGTTTCTTTTGAAATTCAATTACGTTTGGATTTTGATTTTTGTCGATAAACAGCGGATCAAAACCGGCGGGAAGAGATGAAACAAAATTACTAGCTTGCCAACCATCATTTGATTTAATAGTCTCACCATCAACAAACACACAGGGGAGCCCTTGTGGATTACCAACAAAGATTGTGATGACATTCTCACCAACATCACCGTGTAGTGTCTCTCCTAGCCGGTGTTTAACCTCGTTAATCTCAACATAACCAGTTCCATGAGCATAAACGGTAAACATAGTGGGCTGATCAAGCTGATAGGTCCGGGTGAATTTCACGTTACGGTTACAATCATCAATATACCAGTATGCCGGCCACCCCATTCCACGCTCCTCACGAGTAAAGTTCTGTCGCATACCTTGATGAATTGAAAAATCACCTGGGTACCACATCCAATATTTTGTCGGATTCATATTTATTCTCTCTCCTTCATTAACCATGCACTAGCCCTCATTGGAAATGGGATGCCTGACTGTAGTTGGATCAGAAACTTTAAATCGCTTAACTAACCGAACAATAATCAATGCACAAATACCAAAAACAACTGTGCACCCAACCATAATCCAAAGTAAAATCTTAGGTGAATACCCCATTAGGGTAGGTGTAATAAGTGAAAACATTGCAGTAATTACGCGGACAAACCCATAAGAAAATCCTGTAAGTGTCGCTCTGGCATCGACTGGATAAAATGTCTGACTCCAGATCTTATATAAGGCTTCACCGCATAATACGGTACTTCCTGAGTAGAAAATATAAGCAAATGTAAACACTTGCCAGTGCTCGCTAAAGATTCCAGCAGCTAAAAAGGCAACTAAAGCAGTTGCAATTCCGACATACATCGCTTTATATCGGTACTTTGAATCTGATATTTTAAGGTAAACGACATTTACTAACAAGCAGAAAACATTGGCAATTAACGCAATCACTGTTGAATATAACTGGCTCCGATTATCAACCGTTACAATGAAATAATTAACAAATGAACCCCAAGTATTTGCGGGTAAATTCCAAAACAGATAAAAAGTCGTTAAAAAAACGAGTGGTAGAACATAACTACTGTTTCTTAATAACTCATGAAGCTTATAGTGTTTTTTAACTTCCCCCACCTGCGCCATCTTTTCTTCGACAACCTCAGCCAGTCCTTCTTCAATCTGTCTGAAAGTTTTTGAGAAAACTCGGACACACCAATTCACAAAAGCAACCAATCCGATCCAACCAAATAAAGTTGTAGGACTTCCCATCCCAGTATTTGCACTTAACATTCCAATGAACTGTGACAATAAGATCCCTACCGTCCAAAAGATCTGGGTAGAAGCAATCGCCCGTCCATAAGTTCGTTTATCCATTCGTTCAGAAATCACTGCCAATGAAGTGGGTAAATCAGCCCCAGATGCTAACCCAGCAACGATAACCCCCACCATTAAGAGGGGAACATCCCGTGCAAAGGCAACAACACCTGAACCAATTGCAACAAACAAAATATCATAGTTAAAAACAGTCACTCGACCAAAATGATCAGACAACCAGCCACCAGCAAACGAGCCAATCGCAACGGCAATGGTTAATGTTGTACTTAGCAACCCGACGATCCAACTATTCAAGTGAAGATAGTTTTCCCAAATGGGTAACGCAACTCCTAAACTAACTAATAAAGCGGCATCAAGGTATGAAGCAATTCCAGCAACAATAATCAGTAAAATATTGTTTCGACTTAACGACACTTTTTCATCATTCACAACTATCCCTCCCCAATCAGGTACTTTTGTATCAGATAGACAGGCGTACAACTCCATGCATGACAATAACTATTCAAAATTGGGCTCCCGTATGGTGAATAATCGGGTGTTGCTGGTTCGAATGCCTCCCAGTAAGTGTTTGCGCCAAGAGAAATCATTTTTCCCCAATAGTGCTTCATGAGTTTAACTGCTTCGTTTGAAAGTCCGGCTTCAAAGAGGGCCTGCGTTACATGGTGATACATATAGGGGGTTGCAATTCCCGTGATTGGAAACAGTTGAGCGACTGCATTCGTCATAACCTCATTATTCTTGGCATCGTCCATAACATGTGCAAGAACCATCCAAACTTGAGAAGCAATATTAACTTCTTTTTGTGACCCCGAAATAAACAAGCCTTGTGCTGGATCGTATAATGCCGTTTGACTATACGAAATCAGTAATTGAAGTTGTTGACTATATTGATCAATCTCTTGATCTCCCATTATTTCTGCGAGATCAATAAACTGACGTAATGTATAAATTAATACGGCCTGGCCAGCAGTATCCTTATCAAAGTCGTTTGACCAATCAATGAAAACCGGATAATCATCATCAATCACTAAATGACCGTTTTGATCAATCTTATTTAAAGCAACATTCATTTGTTTTTTAGCAATCGGGTACAAATCATGGAGTACCTCTCGATCTAAATGAAATTTTTCAAAATCATCCAAAACCGATATAAAGAAAAGGCTATAATCCAGAAGGAATGTATCATCTGGCAAATTTCGTGGTTTCGTGAAAACATTCGCTGGAACACGACCATCTTCAGCCGTCATTGCTCCAAACAGATATAAGCAACGCTTTACTAAATCAACATCCTTGAACGTCGCATAGTCTGCTAACGCTTGAAGACGAAGATCCCCAATCCAAAGACGCCGATCACGTTTAGGCCCATCTTCAAATACGTCTTGCATGCAGTCTTCAAGTGTTTTTAAGCCAACCTGATAAATATTCTGCAACTCAGTATCCTTAATATTCGGAAGCATGACATCCTTAGAGTTAACACTTGTTTCACTAATTAAAGTTGGGTTGCTTAAAACCGCTTGCCACTTTGGCGATGTATCAATAATCGTTATTTCAACATACCGAAAGCTATATCGGCGAGGCAATTCAAGATGAGTC
Source organism: Lentilactobacillus sp. TOM.63 (assembly GCF_030361045.1). Lineage (NCBI taxonomy): Bacteria > Bacillati > Bacillota > Bacilli > Lactobacillales > Lactobacillaceae > Lentilactobacillus > Lentilactobacillus sp. TOM.63. The sequence continues at coordinate 12,931 of NZ_JAUCAP010000030.1, read as the reverse complement.
GGTAAAACATCCAAATGAATATATTCTTCTTGAATCCAGGATTTGCTTAACCAGCCATCATAATCATCACTTTGATGCTTTAATTCTGCAGGCATTTCTGCAAACTTGAACTTAATAAATAACGGCGAATCCATTGGTGATCCTGCTGAATTAAGATCGATGCTAAATTTGCCAACATAATGATCGCCAAAATCTAAAATCACCCGCTGATCCCGTTTCAGCCTTAGGTTAGGCAACTCGCTAGCTTTTTTGATAAATGTGGTTCCCCATCCTTCCAGTTTTGTAGAATCTTTTACCAGTTCCACGATGGCTTGGGGAACAACATCGCGATAATGAATAATCGGCTTGGATTGAGTTGCTTTTTCAAGAAGTCGTTGGTCATGATTGAACTTTACCTGATTATTAATTTGAAACGTGAATGCCATCATCTTCGCTCCCTTCATCAGCTTCAACACCAGGAACAATATGATGCTTTCGTTGGAGATACATCATTACTAAGCCAGCAATGAAGAATACCAAAACTAATCCTGTAAACCCAAACATGGTGTTTCGGATAGCAGCTGGAACAACTAATGCTGGGGTAATAATTGCAAATAGGCCGCATAAGAATCGGGAAAAGCCATTAATAAACCCTTGAATTGAGGCTCGGATCTCAACTGGAAATGATTCTTGAGTCCAAACTTTATACATTGCTTCACCAGCAATATTATTACCAATGCTGTAGCAACCAATTGCGATGACGATTGGCCATAATGCATGACTACTTAACGCCAAGCCCAACATTGCGAATCCTTGAACTAAAGCGCCAACAACGAAGAATTTATTCCGGTACTTACCACCTGAAACAGAAGCAAAAGTAATCGTGGCAGCTAATGAAACTAAATTCAAAATAAGTCCTGCAGCCGTTGCAAAGCTTTGAGTTGCATGCGCTTGAACTAATACGAATGTCTGGAATTGCCCAAAGGTGTTCGCTAATAAATTCCAACAAATATAAAAGATCATAATTGCCAAGAAGAAGCCAAGATACTTACCCCGATTAGATCCAGTAAACACATTTTTTACAGAAACTTTTTCGGTTAAGTTAGCTTTTTGATCATGTTCAATTCGCCGTTGTTCACCTTCTTGGTGAAATGCTTTAAATTTTCCTGAAAGCGTTCGCCAAAGCCATGTAATTAATGCAAATACAGCTAGTATTGTGAAGACGACTCGGGCGCCACTCGCACCAGCCATTTTAGAAACAACAAATGCACAAACATATGAAAGAAAAATCCCAATTTGCCAAAAAATCTGAGTAGAAGAAACGAGCTGGGATTGCGTTTTTTCATTAGGAGAATCATGCGAAACCACTGTTAAACTAATTGGTAAATCTGCTCCTGAAGCTAAGCCCGTCACAATGACACCAAATAATAGCATTGCGTATCCATTTGAAAATACACAGATTAGTGCTCCGATAGCGTATAATAAATTTAACCAGTTAAATGAACGAATTAAACCAAATAATTTAGTGATTTGACCAGCTAGCATTGAACCAATTGCAATTGCAAACGTTAAAGCCCCTGAAATAATACCAACTTGGGTGTTCGTTAACCCTAGACCAGTTTGCCATACAGTTATCGTTGCTGATAAACCAACAATAATTCCGGAACCTAGTATCGAACCAATTCCAGCTGCAACTGCTAATGGTCGATACTTTTTAAAACTTGAATCAAGTGTTTTATTATCCATAATGTTCCCTCCTTTTATTTTTCAAGGATTATTGTAAACGCTATCAAAAGGTTCCACAATATCTCAATCCTTCGAAAAACATTGCGTAATCACAGGTAAAATGAAGCTATTTAAAGGAGTGTTTTTCTGATGAATCATCCAAATTCGATTACATCCAGGCTTTTTAAAATGACAAAGGTAGAAAAACTTCAAAACCATTTTGGTGGTAACGTTAACTATATGGACCTCGACTATATTCATGATCCGATTCCTAAAATGCCACAATGGAATTTCTTTAATGATGGTGACATCGATGTTACCAAAAGTAATCGCTTTTCTTATGTACCAGCTCATACCCACAGTTTCATTGAATTTAATTATATGTATTCAGGAAGTTGCACACAGTATATCAACGATGTCAAAACCATTCTGCATCAACATGATCTATTAGTTATGGACAAAGATGTCGTTCAGCGAATTGATTACACTAATGAAAATGATATTTTAGTCAATATATTGGTTAAAACTGATTCTCCTTATGAAGCTATTTTTGATTCCATTCCACAGTCAACCAATGAAATAACGCAACTTCTATATAATGGCACTCGAGTGAATTCGCTTCATAATAATTTTATGTTATTTAATTTGTCTTCCAGTGAAGTCGCTCTTAATTTAATAAACGCATTGATTGGCATCGGAATCAGTCAATCAACTCATCGAAAAGATTCATTACGGTTTATATTCTCATCACTCTTGCTTGAGTTACCAGATTTGACAACAGCTAAATCAATTAATCTTGCAGATTCTTCAAGCGATGATTTATTGCCCGTTCTGAAATATATTGAGGAAAACTTTGCCACCACTTCTCTAAACGAAGTTAGTGAAATTTTTAAGTACAATACCAACTACCTAGGTAATAAGATCAAGACAAATACTGGGAAAACGTTCAACGAATTGATTGAGCGAAGACGACTATCAGCAGCCCAAAACCTTATGTTAAAAACGAACCTTAATTTAAGCCAAATTAGTGAAACTGTTGGCTATCAAAATAGTTCATCATTATTTCGCCTTTTTAAGAAGTATCTACAGACAACCCCGTCAGAATATAAGCGGCGGGTACATCCCAAAGTTCCCGATTCTATTTTGAAGCAGATTAATTCGTAATTGCTTTGAGTTATGCTTGAAAGCTGATAATCACACCAAAGGGGCTGGTTAACTTTGAAACATTCAAGATTTACAATAATTATAACCAACCAAAAGCCAGCCCAGATCACGATCATCTAGGCTGGCATCATTTCAGATACTATTTCAATGTAATCTTCCCATAATCCGCAAATATCAAATGCACCGGCTCAACATCTTCTTCGATACTTGGTATCCGTGGCAAATCCTCGTAAAAGCGATTGTCAGTATTATCATCATTGGTTGATGAAACCTCAAATAGCATAATCTTACCGGTTCCCTTCTTACCACGCCAACGATGGTAAATTCTTTGGGTTAACGTGATACTTTCTCCCGGATTAAGTTCAAGCGTGGTGCCAGCTGGAACGGTTATTTTATGACCATCGCTCACAACCGTAACCGGTTTTTCTTCATCAAATTTCTCATCGGCAGTTGCGTTGAACAAGGTTAATTCTAGAATGCCACCACCCCGATTAATAATATCCTCTTGCTTATACCAGTGAAAATGAAATGGTAATTCTTGACCATCTTCAACTGTTAGTAATTTTTCGCAGTATGGTTTGGGGTACTTTTTCTTATCATTGAAATTCCCATTTCGGAACGTAAAAGTCGTCAATCCCCGCTTTAAATATTGACCTTCATTAAAATCGGTAACATCCCAACCTAGCATATTATCAATGATTTCTTGATAAGAATCATCTAAACTCTGCCAGTTTGCTAGATCCCAATGTGCAAATGGTGGTAAAGACAAACCACGTTCCGTCGCAAAGCTAATCGTGTCGTTAATAATTGTATTAATCTCTGATCGTTTCATATTCATCCTCCAATTCTTCACGTAATTGGTTAACTCTTTTTTGGCTTTCAGAATCACTTAAATGGGTGGGATCTTTCGGATTGTTGATGAACGAATCATCCCAATCACTATCTGCCGGGACTTTAGGCACAATATGAAAGTGAAGGTGGGAAACTGTATCGCCATACACGCCCAAATTGATTTTAGCAGCGTTAAAGTGTTCTTTCACGACCTTCGCTGTTAACGAAACCTCTTCAATAAAGGTCGTTCTTTGTTGCTGGCTGAGTTCAAAAATTTCATCAACGTGCCAGTTTAACGCCACAATCACTCTGCCTGGATGGGTTTGATCCCGATTTAGATAAACCGTTGACGCATCGAAGGTCACAATTGGAATCATCCTTTCGTGGAGCGTCTGGTTATGTTCACAGTAAAAACAGCCTTCCTTAAATCTACTTTTCATTGCTTATTCCTCTTGGCTTGGCTCATTTACAACATCTGGAATATGACCATTATCATAGCGACCATCATCGTGGGTCACGTCACAGTCAATCATGACATGAATCACGTCACCGCGAGTTTGATTACGTAAATCGAAAGCATCGCTAATCTTTGACAGCGGAAAAACATTTGTTACGGTCTTTTCAGTGTTAATCAAGCCGTTTACAACCATGTCCCTGCCTTGGCGGAAGAGTTGGTGATTATCAACATCCCGTTTAGGCTCAGTCGTTAAGATATCGACTCGTCGACGATGCATTTTGAAGAAGTCCATTGTCTTGCTAGTTTTACCAATGCCGCCATACATAATTAATTTAGCGTTCTGCGCACAAGCATCGAGCGCATCAATGACCGAATCTCCTTCCAATCGCGCAGGAATGACAACGTCAAAACCGTCTGGGAAGTCCTGACCAACCACATCCATCGTCGGGGTATCTTCAGAAGGAATTTTATAGGTTTTCGTAGCGCCAAACTCTTTTGCAATTTCAAGCTTTTCATCAAATAAATCCGTTACCACCAGATTTCGAGGACTGTATAAACGGGCAAATTGGGTCAACTGTAAGCCACTCACCCCTTGGCCCATAATCAAAACGTTTTTCGATTGGTTAATCTCTGCACGCTCCATCCCAGTCTGGATCGTTGGGGTGATTTCAATAAGTGACCCGTGCATGAGTGGAAATTCCTTCGGTAACACGACGGCTGAAAATGGGTCACAAGTAATGTATTCCGCAAATGCTCCCCACACATAACGCAAAGCAACGTGATCGCCTACTTGAAGGCCCACTATATCCGAGCCAACTTCATCGACAATTCCAGCAACTTCATGTCCTAAGCGCATCGGATAGCTTAAGAACTCTGGCGTTCTGGCTCCTCGGTAGACTTCCAAATCACTTCCGCAAATTCCAACCCATTTAACATCAACCCTAATCTGTCCCCGTTTGGCATGGGGTAATTTTGCATACTTAATATCAATCTTGCCGATCGTTTCCATCACAGCAACTTGTTGCGTGCCTTCTGCTTTTTGGTCAACCCATTCCATTTCTGGAACTTCCATTTTACGTACAGTCATTATGAATTCCTCCTAAAGTAAGTGAACGGAGCAAAGCGGTTAGAACTCGGAGCATAAGTCTCCGCCAGCAGGAATTCCCGATTCTGGAATTTTTGCTGGTGGTGCTTATGTGCAGAGTTTTGCTTTGCACAGCTGTCCTAGTAAAGTGAGCGGAGCAAAGCGGTTTAGAGATCGGAGAGTAAGTCTCCTATCGAGGAAATTCTCGGGCTTAGAATTTTTTCGATAGGTGCTTACACGTAGATCTCTGCTTTGCGCAGCTGTCCTATAAAGTAATTGAGCGGAGTCAGGCGTTTAGAAACCGGAGGGTAAGTCTCCTTCGAGGGGAATTCCCGGTTCTGGAATTTTTCTCGGAGGTGCTTACACGCAGGTTTCTGCCTGACGCAGCTGTCCTATCTACTCCGATCCAACTTCTTCGATCTTGGTGACCACATCATCGCTACGTTTAAGTGACAAAACGATCACCCCAGCTAAAATTAAAGAACCTGCCAAGAAGAACATTGCGTCTACCTGAGATCCCGTTACGTCCTTTAACCAGCCAACAATGTACGGGCCAACAAAACCACCCAAGTTTCCTAGTGCATTCACAATTCCCAAACCAACGGCAGCAATCCGTGGATCCATCATTGTCGTAATTGCCCAATACGGTCCTGACCACGAGTAAATCCCGATCGCTGCCAAGCAAAGAAATATCATGGCGACCCAAGGATTATGAGAAAGGGCTGCTCCCAAGAAACCAGCGCCACCAAGGAAAGCGCCACCCGCAGTATGCCAAATCCGTTCCATATGGGCATCCGAATGCCTTGAATTGAGAACCAGGGCAATCGCGCCAAGTAAGTACGGTGCTGCGGTTAACCAACCAATCGTCATTGTGGAAAACTTCGACGAAAGTTCGCCAATCATTTGTGGTAGCCAAAAAGTAAGTCCGTACAGCCCAACAACATAAAAAACGTTTATCAGGGTCATCTTCCAAACCCGGCCGTTTCTCACGGCTTCCTTAAAGGGTGCTCCCTGAACTTTGTTATCCGTTGTTGCTTTAGCATCCAGGGTCAATTCATTAATTAAAGCAGTTTTCTCATCCTTATTAAGCCAACGTGCTTTAGCTGGTTTGTCAGCAAGGTACCAAAACGTAAATATCCCTAATAAAACAGCCGGTAAGCCAACGATGATAAAGAGCCACCGCCAGCCCGCCAAATCTAGTGACATATGAACATTGGTAATAATCCAAGTGGCTAGTGGCGCCCCAAATGAATTAGCCAGCGGCGGCGCAATCATAAACAGCGCCACTGCAGCCGCTCTGTCTGCTGATCGGACCCAGTAAGTGATGATTAACGTCATCCCAGGGAACAAAGCCGCTTCAAAAACGCCTAAAAGAAATCGTAGGATTGTCAATTCAACGGCGGACTGGACAAACGCCGTCACTAAGGTAACAATCCCCCAGAGAACTAAAATTAGGCCAATCCATTTTCTGGCACCCACTTTTTCAAGAATCATATTCCCCGGAATACCAAATACAAAGTAACCAATAAAAAACATGCCCGCAATAAATCCATACATGGTTGCCGTTAATCCAAGGCTTTTGTCCATCCCCCCAATTGAAGCATACGTGATACTGCTACGGTCCAAAAATGCAACGAAGTAAATAATAAATAAATATGGCAATATGTGATGACGAACTTTTTTACGTGCACTCAAGATGCTAGTTGAATCCATGCTTTAATCCTCCTCTGTGCTTTAATTCGGTCTAAACAAATTTCAATCAAAGATTTGCTGAAAATAATTGCGCAATTAACTTCCTTCAACATGAATAAAGGATATCATCAATAAAGCGCTTACATTCGTTTTATATATGTATACCAATCGCTAAATATCTTGTTGATTATTTTCCATTATCCGTTAAAATAGTCTTTATCACCAATTCGCTAAATAATACCAATTTAGTCGCTAAATGTTAAATCAGTTCATTTAATCTCTAATCAGTCATAATTAGTGTATTATGAAGGCGCAATTATCTAACGATCGTTTCTTGGAAGGGAGGGCCCCTACATGGTGGAACTAAGAGATAATCAACTAACGACTTTATGGATGAGTGGAAAAAACTACACCAAGGAAATAGTTGTTCCTAAACATCGCCATGATTTTTATCAACTCCAATATTTAGTTAGTGGTAGTGAAAACCTGGTAATAGACGACAAACCATTCACGATGAAGCCAAACTACTTATCAATTTTTGATAGTAACGAATATCACGAATACTCATTTAATAAGCGTTCAAGGATTGTTGACATCAAATTTAATATGGTGAGCGATTTAAGAGCATTGCTTGATGATTTGTTCAATAAATCTGTCTTTTTAGTGGAAGACATGATGATTAGAAACAAATTTTCACAATTGACTGATCAAGGAATCTATTTTCAAAAATCCAAAGATCGGCAAATCTTGATTAACATTGACACCCAGGTCAAGTTGATCCTGCTTGAATTAGCCCATTCAACAGCTCCGGAACCAATGTTAATTAGTTCTGAAAAATGCCCTGATGTGGACACTGATTCTAATGATCCCGTGGCTTTAATGACTAAATATATGTTCGACAATTATTCAGAAAAAATTACTTTAGATATATTAAGTCAAAAATTTCATTACAGTAAATCCCAAATCATTAACCTGTTTTCTGATCAAAAGCACCAAACCCCGATGTATATTCTCCAAAAAATTCGATTACAATATGCCAAACAACTTCTATCAGAAACCGGGTATTCCATTGGCCAAATTGCGAACGAGGTGGGGTTTAATAACAATTATTTCACCAAATTATTTCTAAAATACGAAAAACAGCTTCCCAGTGAATACCGAACCGCCAAACAGAAAGAATCACATGAAATTATCTTAAATACTTCTTTTGACATTACGACGCAACCGTAGAATGATATAAGATTTTTTGAGGGTTGTTTTTTGAATCAAAGTCGCTCAATTTACCCATAAATTTTTAGAGAATTCAACCGCCAATCACCCACATGTTTTCACGTTTCACAAACGTATCTAAGTTACATTTCAAAAATTTCCATCTCATGTCGACCTATCATTAAACATTTGGACAAATCTCGCTGAACACTAAAAGTTCAAAAAATAGATTTTCACTACTTACTTTCTTTCTATGCCATAGAGAACTACATCCTTAAACAAGCAGTCCATAGAAAACGACACCCAAATCCACCTTCAAATTGACGGAAATGAGTGTCGTTTTATTCAAAATTTTTCAGTTGCTGAATCATCCAGCACAAGTCAACCACTTCTCAACCACCCGCTCATACTCCCCAATCAGCTGCTCCTGCTCCACAAACTTCCCGCTAATTGCCAAAAAGTTGGCTTCCTGCTGCCAAGTGGGATCAATGATCGTCGAACTCGAATTAATCCGTGAACGACTACCATTAGGAATTCCATAACCGGCAACCCAACTGGCAACCTGCGCGGGACTTTGCAGATCCGCCAAATGACTGGCATCCCTACCATTCCTCTTAATCAATGAAGTTAGCGTGTCGACAATTTGAATGCCGGCGATATCCAAGTCACCCAGGTACGCCAAAGCTAACTTGTGAGACAACGCCAAAATGACCTGCTTATGCACGTCATTAAAATCATTGCCCGACTGCAAAATCAACGGCCAACTTGGGTGCAGATGATGCAACCAAATAAACACGCCATTATTCTCAATCACCACCGCGCGCTCAGTTATTAATGGCAGTGCCAAGACATCTTCAACCTGCCAACGGTTAACCGTCAGTGGCTGGGGCCAATCGGTTTGAAAAATATTAGCACAAACAATTTCATTACCAATTATCTTGGCTGGCAGCTCATGAACTGGGGTAGCCGCAAAAACGGTTTTCATTACCCAATCATAGTAATGGTAGATGGCTGGATTCTCATGAGGATCATTTAACGTATGCGCGGTAAACCCACAATCGACTGCCTGTTGGCCTCGCGGCGGCAGCAATTCTCCGCGCGCAATCTTTTCAAACAACGAATCCAATCGTCTGGCATCCAGGCCTAAGTGGCTGTCGGTTTGTTTTTCATATGTTTTCAAATAATCAATCATTTTTATTCAGCCCACGTAGCGACTAGCTCGACCTTATTGAGATGGAACTTGCCATCATCGCGGTTGGCAGGCGCGATTACTTGGTAAGTAATGTTATCGACGCCGTCAGAGAATAGCTTGTTCTGGGCACCACTTGGCATGGTGGCAATAAAGTTAAAGCCAAATCGGTTGATTGTTTTGGCGAAAATTCGGGCCGTTTGAGGATCCAACTTATCAGCAAATTCATCGAACATGACCAAATAAGGGGCATCTTTGCGACCCGCTCGACTCAAAATCATCTTTGGCACCAACAGCAATGGCAGAACCATTGCCTGGGCTTTTTCAGCACCGGAACCACCAGACTCAACGAAGGTGTCGTCAACGATTTCATATTCGTCTTCACTACTGTGCCGACGCTTGATTTTAACGATAAATTGCGACCAATAACGGGTATCCAATAACTCGTCGGCCCGCTTATCAAACGCCTGCTCGTCGTTGGCTAACTCGGGATCTTCGGCCAACTGTTCCAAACGTTTTGCAATCGTCGCTTGAACAGCCGGGCGCTTATCCAATGAAGCGTCCAAGGCTTCATCGATGACCTGAGGATCCACGTTTTGTGGCGTTAATTCAATCTTCAGCTTAATCCCGTTACCATCACTAATGCCTTCCGACAGCATCTCGTTAAAATTATGAATGGCTTGGTACTGTGAAGCAATCCGTTGAACCACAGCCGCTTGGTAAGTTTGGTTGGCCAAATCACGACCACTTTCAACTTCCCCAAGGGCTTTCATGACGTTTTCATGAGCGGATTGCAGAATTTGATAAACCTGGTTAATATCGAAACTGGCGACAAACGTTTCATCCATTTTTTCAATGGGATTCGGAAACATCTGGTCGGCAATTTGAGCATATCCGAGTTCGTCAAACAGCGTGTTGACCGCGTTGTTATCCAAGCGGTCTTGATTGGAGGCATTGATCTGACGGCTCACTCGGTTACTTAACTCGCCAATGGAATTATTGCGAATGGCCGCCTTATTATCGGCACAATATTGAACCAGCGCGTCAATGTTATTGATTGGCTCGTCGACAGGTGGTAGGTAGGCTTGCAACAGCTCCAAGGCCACATCAATTCGTTCACTAAACGCTGCCATTGTCTTCGTTTCTTCATCAATTTGCTCATTAAGCCCTTTAATTTGTGAATGTGCCTCGATCACTTTGGCCTTGACTTGGTCAATCTGAACTTTCAAGTTATCGACCACCTGAGCTTGTTTGGTAATCTGATCAGTTAGTGATGGATCAACTTTCAACTCAGCCAATTTTGTCTTCAGGATTTCAATTTGTTGCTTGGTTTTGGCCAAATCAAAATCCGGATCGATATTAGCATTAATGTCTGTTAGCCGGGCGGCGATGGCGTCGCGCTTGGTTTCGGTTTGCTCAACGTTTCGTTGCAACTCATTTAACTGCTTACCCAATTTAAACAAATCCGCGCGGTACTGGTCGGCATTGGACAACAGCTCACCATTGTCCAAAACGGCGGCAATTTCTGGATGGTCACTAACCAACGTTTCCATTTGGTGTTTGAGTTCGTCATACTTACCGGAAATTTGGGCAGCCCCGGCATCGTGAATATTGTGGTTATCATCATGCAACTTTTCCTTGATTGGACCCGGACGCAAGCCGGTGACGTCGATTTCAATCCGATCATCCATTTTGTCCTTAGTGCCGGTAAACACTTTGATCGAGTCAGTCAGGTTTTGGCTGTTGCTTAACCAGCGCTGATATTGATTGACCAAAGTGCTCACTTGTTTGATTTGATCGGCTAACCCTTGGGCCGTTGTTTGCAAATCCCCACGGTAACTTAATTCCTGCCAGCCAAGTTGGTTGATTAACGATTCAATCTCAGCCTTCAAAGGTTCAATTTGACTCGATTTTAACTGAGTGAGTTGGTCGTTTAAGTCAGTTAACACAGATTGGTTTTGCAACTGTTCGCTTAATAACGCTGCTTTGCGGCGACTATTCTCTTCAAATGATTGAATCGCTTTTGTTAATGTCTTAATTTCAGCCTGGACCTGTTGGCGCTGCTGCTGAATGATCTTTTCTTGCTGCTTCTTGGACTGCAAATCCGCTAATTGGTCATCTGCTTGCTTTAAAGCAGTTGCCTGAGTAGTCACCGTTTGTTGGGTCAATTCAGCTAACTTGGTTAATTTGTCAATTTGCAAATGTTGGGCATTAATCCGATTTTGGGCTTTGGAATAAGGGTCAAAAATTTGATTACTAAAATTGTCCATGTTGCCAAAGAACACCATCTGCTTGATGCGGTCAATTCGGGTAACCGCCGTCTCGATCCGCTTTTTCAAATTTTGACGGTCATTAACTTCCCGCTGAAAATTGGCGGCTTGGTGAATAATTTCGGGGTCAATGCGTTCCTGGGACTGAATCAATGCATCCCTAATCGGCTCAAACTTCGCATTCCCCGCTGTCAACATTGGCGAGGCAATCATCCGATCAGCTTGAGCTAACAATCCTAATTCCTGGCCACTTAAACCATAGACTTCTGCCGCTACCCGTTCCCGAAAATCACGCGCTTTTTCACAAATGTGTAAGTGATCGCCCAAATCGACGTTGGCCTGAATGAAGGTTTCCTTGTCAAGGGATTTACCTGCCTCATTGGTTGTCTGAACCGTTAATTTGGCATTCGGGTCCTCGTTGGTCGCAATGAACCACCACGTCTTACTGCGGGGATCACCCTTGGCCCTATATGCACCGATGCCAAGAATGACCTCACGATATTTGGACGCCAACAATTCGTAAGCGTAACCGGTCCGGACCTTCATGGCACCCTTGCCCCAGCCCAGCAGCATCGACTCAAACGTTCGGCTGTCATGGGAGCTGTTCCGCGGATCAATGCTATTTTTTAACTTTTTCGTGTCGTTGGTCGGGTTAAACGATGGGGTCGCAATCGATCCGTCCACCAGCATTGGAAAGAAACAGTTGGCCAAGGTTGTCTTACCCACGGCGTTTTCACCAACCAGAGCAATGTTGCCGTGAGAAGAGACGGGGATGTCCAAGCTGCGATACAAATTAAAATTTCTTAGATGAAACGAAACTGGAATCAGCTTTGCGCTGTTATTCATAAATAAACTCCTTATTCAAATACTTCTTGTTCAACATCGGCAGTCGCGTTAAAGCGTTTGGTAACCGGTGTCGGTTGATAATAGTTGCCATTTTCAGATATCAAGGCATTCTCCAGCAACCCTCTCTTAACATCAGAAGGATTAACCGTTCTTCCAGGAAAGAGTTCCTTGGTCACTTCTCGAATTTTGGGTGTTAACTTGGTTTTCTTAATTGGATCATGAAGTTGATTAGCCAAAGAAATTGCGACGATCAATGGTTGAACTGAACCCCTTGAATTGGAGAAATCTAATTCAAGGGGTTTTATTATGTTTCCTTATGAAGTTAAAATGGCCGCTATTAAACAGTGGCTGGGTGGTGTATCTATTTCCAGTATTATGAGTCAATATGGGATTCGAGGCAGTGCGACGCTCTATGAATGGGTTAGACTGTTTAACTCCTCCGGAGCTAAGGCACTTCAAGGTAATCTAAAATCACCCAGGACATA
>NZ_JAUCAP010000029.1:0-32610 GCF_030361045.1 Lentilactobacillus sp. TOM.63 | reverse complement strand
TGTTTCTTTTGAAATCTTAGTCATAAAAAATACCTCCAAAGCTAAAGTTTTTACTTTAACTTTGGGGGTATAGGTCAAAAAACTGCGAATTTCAACCTCTTTTTCTTATCGGGCGAAAATCGGTGAATTATGTACATTTTTTCATAAAAGTGAACATTATTTCACCATATATCTTTACATATGTTCTTGGTTCCTGTAAACTATGCTTGTAATAATAAATGAAAGGGGTTACATTACCGTGACAACAGACTTAACTACTGCCCAATTAGCAAAATACTTGGACCATACCAACCTGAAACCTGACGCTACTGAAGAGAGTATCCGTGAAACCTGTCAGGAGGCGGTGAAATACAACACAGCTTCCGTTTGTGTGAATTCTCACTGGATCCCACTGGTTGCTGAAGAGCTCAAGAATTCAACGGTTAATCCAATCACGGTTGTGGGCTTCCCATTAGGCGCAACCAACACTGAGACTAAAGTATATGAAGCAATTACCGCGATTGACCAAGGTGCTGAAGAAATCGATATGGTTTTAAATGTCGGTGAATTAATTGGCGGTAACGATAAATTTGTGACTGAAGATATTCAAAAAGTTGCCGAAGCCGTTCATACAAAGGGCAAACTGCTTAAAGTAATTCTAGAAACTTCGTATCTTAACAACGACCAAATTGTGATTGGCTGTCAAGATTCCGAAACAGCTAGTGCCGATTATGTTAAAACGTCAACTGGCTTCAGTTCAGCAGGGGCCAAGCTTGATGACGTTGCCTTGATGCGCAAAACCGTTGGTGATCGCCTGGGTGTCAAAGCATCTGGTGGCATTCACTCACGCGAGGAAGCTTTAGCAATGATTGATGCTGGTGCCAGTCGTTTAGGGGTCAGCGCAACCGTTAAAATCTTATCTTAAGAGACTGCATGGGGAGGCTTATCTATGAGTACAAAGAATTATAAACGGGTATTTGGAATTGTAATGGATTCAGTTGGAACCGGTGCCGCACCCGATGCAGCCAAATTTGATGATGTTGGCTCAGACACCTTGGGGCACGTTGGAGAAGCTTATAAAGGCAAGTTACAGATTCCCAACCTGCAGCAATTAGGGATTTCCAACTTGCGGGACCAACCGATTGAAGGGGTTGCCAAAGTTGACCAGCCAATTGGTTATTACAGCAAAATGCAAGAAATCTCAGCAGGCAAAGACAGCATGGACGGTCATTGGGAAATGATGGGGCTGCCCGTCAACAAGCCGCTGAACACATTTCCAAATGGGTTTCCAGCTGATATCTTAGAAAAACTGGCCGCCTTCTCTGGCCGCAAAATTATTGGTAATCGGCCGGAATCAGGAACCAAGATTATCGCGGAGCTTGGCGAACAACAGATGAAGACCGGCGATTTAATTGTCTATACTTCTGGTGATTCGGTTCTGCAAATTGCCGCTCACGAAGATGTGATTCCACTAAAGGAATTGTATCGGATTTGTGAGTATGCCAGAGCATTGGTCAATGGGCCAAAGTACACTGTTGGTCGGATCATTGCCCGCCCATACGTTGGCCCTGATAAAGATCACTTCACCCGAACAGCCAACCGCCATGATTTTACCTTGGAACCAACTGGTAAGACGGACTTGGATTATTTACAAGCTGCTGGCGTTCATACCATTGGAATTGGGAAGATCAATGATATTTTCTCAAGTCATGGAATTGATGAAGGCTACCATAATGAAAGCAACATGGATGGAATGGATCACGTCGATCATGTGATGGCTGAAGACTTCACTGGATTTGCTTTCACTAATTTAGTTGATTTTGACGCAATGTATGGTCACCGCCGTAATCCGATTGGCTTTGGTGAAGCCTTGATGGACTTTGACAAACGACTGGGAACGGTTTTGAAGAACCTAAAGGACGATGATTTACTAATGATTACGGCTGATCATGGGAACGACCCAGGCTTTAAAGGAACTGATCATACCCGTGAGGAAGTGCCACTACTCGTTTATTCACCATCCCTGAAGAATAGTGGTTCATTGGGCGTTCGAAAGACGTTTGCTGATTTTGGCGCAACCGTTCTTGATATTTTTAACGTGACCGGCAACCCAGCTGGAACGAGTTTTCTTAACGAGATTTAAACGGAGGTAATCATATGAGTACACACATTGGCGCCACACCTGGTGAAATCGCCGATACAGTCTTAATGCCCGGTGATCCACTGCGCGCAAAATTTATTGCTGAGACTTATCTGGATAATCCGGTTCAGTATAGTCACGTGCGAAACATGTTTGGCTACACCGGCACCTACAAAGGTAAAAGGCTCTCTGTCCAAGGTTCTGGCATGGGGATTCCATCGCTGGCAATCTACACGACTGAGTTGATCAAGGAATATGGTGTCAAGACCATCTATCGAGTAGGTAGCTGTGGCGGGATGAGCCCAGATGTTAAGATTCGCGACGTCATTTTGGGCCAGGCTGGCACGACTGATTCATCGATTATTCAAAATACGTTTGGCCCTGGCCTATACTATTCACCAATCGCTGACTTTGGGTTGTTGGATTCCGCATACCATACTGCTCAGAAAATGAACATTAAAACGAAGGTTGGCAATATTTTTGCTGCTGATCGTTTCTATAATGATGAGCTGGATATTCATAAACTCATTGACTATGGGGTTTTAGCAACTGAAATGGAAACGTCTGGGCTCTATTTGTTGGCAGCTAAGCACCATATTCGCGCCCTCACGATCCTGACGGTTAGTGATCATTTACTCACTGGCGAGGCATTGTCGGCCAAAGAACGGGAAACGTCATTTGATGAGATGGCCAGATTATCATTGGAAACCGCTATTAAGAACATGAACAATTAAACAAATCGATCGAAGTCCAAAACGATTCGGAGAGAAGCGACCATGACAGAGATTAGGGATGTCACCAAATTAAAGCAGAGTTTGCAAGTAGCTGAACTTTACTATCAGGATAATTTAAGTCAGTTACAAATCTCGAAACAATTAGGGGTTTCTCGGCCAACGGTTTCCCGGTTGATTCAGTATGCCAAGGACAACGGGTTGGTGAAAATCCAGATCATTAATCCATTGGTAGATTCTCAGGTGTTAGGCCAACAGTTGGCAGAAAAATACGGGGCCCAGTTTCACGTTGTGCCCAACAACTACGCGGGGATGGCTTCACTTTCTGATAGCGTTGGTAAATTTGCCGCCGATTATTTGACATCAGTGGTTGAACCTGGTGACGTCATTGGAATTGGCTGGGGTCATACCATTCATGCGGTGACCAAACAGGTTGAGGAGCAGAATGCAGCTGGTGTTCAGGTTGTTCAACTCAAAGGGAGTATCAGTCATTCTCAGGAGAAAACTTGGGCGTACGAAAGTGTCAATGAGTTGGCACGGGCTTACCACACCCAGCCTGAATACCTGCCGTTACCCGTCATCTTTGATCATAAAGTGACCAAGGACATGGTCGAAAGCGATCGGCACATCAAAAGCATATTGGACCTCGGCCGCAAAGCCAACGTTGCTTTGTTCACGGTTGGCACGGTTCGATCTGAAGCGTTAATTTTTCAATTGGGGTATTTTAACAAACAGGAAAAAGCTCAATTGCAGAAAGAGGCCATCGGTGACGTATTTTCACGGTTTATTGATCGAGATGGCAAAATTGTCAGCCAGCAAATTGATGATCGCACAATTGGCATTCAGCTTGATGACTTAAAGACAAAGAAGTATGCAATTCTGGTGGCAACTGGGAACCGAAAAGTTGCTGGGGTGCACGCGGTGTTGAAAGCAAATTACACAAATTGTGTCATTATTGATCAAAGCTTGGCACAGTTATTGTTGGATTATTGACTAAGAGTCGGGGGATTATTAAGTGGGGGACTTGATAATTTCCCGGATTTTGATAATAGCAATATGTAAACGGTTACTTGGAAGGAGACTTCGTTATGAGAATGGTTGATATTATTCATGCAAAACGTTCAGGAAAAGAACTCACTGAGGAGCAAATTCAATATTTTGTTGACGGCGTGGTGTCGGGCGAAATTCCTGATTACCAAACCAGCGCCTTATTAATGGCGATCTTCTTTAAGGGAATGACGAGCGAAGAGCAGTCGACCTTAACGATGAAAATGATGGAATCCGGCGATCATCTGGATTTGAGCAGCATTCCTGGTGTCAAAGTCGACAAGCATTCCACTGGTGGGGTGGGAGACAAAACAAGTATTCCTTTGGCAGCGGTGGTGGCCGCTTTAGGGATCCCGGTACCCATGATCTCCGGTCGGGGCCTCGGCCATACCGGTGGGACCCTGGATAAACTGGAAGCCATTCCAGGCTATCAGGTTGAAATGAGTGAACGGGATTTCATCGAACAAGTAAAAAAAGACCATTTAGCCATTATTGGGGCGACGGGAAATATTGCGCCGGCCGATAAGAAGATCTACGCCTTACGTGACGTAACCGATACGGTTGATTCAATTCCACTAATTGCCGGTTCAATTATGAGCAAAAAGATTGCTTCTGGGACCGATGCCTTGGTGATTGATGTTAAAACTGGTGCGGGCGCCTTCATGAAGACATTGGAAGATTCTAAAGCGCTTGCCAGGGCCTTGGTTGACATTGGCAAAGGAGTTGGCATGCAATGTATGGCACTGATTACCGACATGAACCAACCATTGGGGAATGCGATTGGCAACTCACTTGAGATTGAAGAATCAATTGATTTATTGAAAGGTAATGGCCCAGCCGATTTGGAAAAATTAATTGTCACCATTGGCGGTTACATGGCAGTCATGGGTGACAAAGCTAAAACGACTGCTGAAGGGCAGAAAATGTGTGAGGAAGTCATTCATAATGGCCAGGCCTTAGCCAGCTTCGAAGCGATGGTTAGGGATCAGGGTGGTGATCCCAATGTTGTCAACGACCCAAATGGGGTCTTGCCCCAGGCTAAATACCAAATTCAATTACCTGCCAAAACATCAGGTGTGGTTGCTAAAATTGTTGCCGATGAAGTTGGCGTTGCCAGCATGTTACTCGGTGGCGGCCGTCAAAAAGCCGACGATCAGCTCGACTACTCAGTCGGTATTGTACTCAACAAGAAGATTGGCGACAAGGTCGAATCGGGTGAGCCGCTGTTAACGATTTATAGTAATCGTGAAGAGGTTGATGATATTAAGAAATTGTTGTATGACAATATTGAAGTGGCAGACACAGCCAAAGTGCCAGAGTTGATTTACACAACGATTGAGTAAGCTGATTTTAGCCAGTAAGTGTCATTAACAATGATGTGATTTTGGACAGTTATCCTCCATTTCCAAAAGCTTCACCTGCTAACGCGAAACAGCGTTTAAAGGGGAAGCTTTTTTACGATTCATTCGAATTGAAGCCACTTTGGCTGTCCGTTCTTCAAAAAAATCTTTACGTGTCCTCGCAACCCGTGTACAATGACGTTTATCGGCATGCCGTTAACCAGAATAGTTTGATATTCAAACTAATATGGTATATGATGTGTTTTGTTCAAAACGAGGGGCTTCATGTTTTTAATTTTAAGGGACGCTTCTCAGTAATTAGTTCGGGTTTCGAACTAATTTAATTGAATGTAGATGTTTGCAACTGAAAGGAAGAAATCGATGAGTGTATTAGATGCAGCTGAAATTATGGATTTGATTCCGAACCGTTACCCAATCCTGTTTATGGATAAGGTCGACGAATTAAATCCTGGTGAGTCAATTGTTTGTACCAAGAACGTGACAATTAATGAAGAATTTTTCCAAGGCCATTTTCCTGGCAATCCAGTCATGCCTGGTGTGTTGATCATTGAGTCACTTGCCCAAGCCGCTTCAATTTTGATTTTAAAGACAGAGAAGTATCAAGGCAAAACGGCTTATCTGGGGGCAATTGACAGTGCCAAATTCAGAAAAGTCGTTCGTCCGGGCGATGTCCTTAAACTACACGTCACCATGGAAAAACAACGTGACAATATGGGCAAAGTCAAGTGTGAAGCAAAGGTCGAAGATAAGGTTGCCTGTTCTGCAGAGTTAACGTTTATCGTCCCTGATCCTAAGAAGAAAATCTAATTTGGACAAATTTGTAGGAGACTAATCTCATGAATGCAATAAGTGATGAAATTAAAGAAGACTACAACTTTATTAGCGATTCTTTGGTGGACATTTATGATCAGATTATGCGAATCGAAGAGAGCGAAATCAAGAAGAGCCGTTTTAAGGACATCACCGCAAAAGAATTGCATTTGGTCCATACAATTGGCTTACATGACCATAAAACGACGTCCGAGGTTGCTCGGATCTTGCGATTGAGCAAGGGAACGCTGACAGCTAATTTAAATAATTTGGAACGCAAAGGGTACATTTCCCGGATAAGTAATCAACGGGATCGGCGAATCATCAATTTGGCGTTAACTAGTAAAGGCCGACTGCTTTACCGAGCCCATTATGCATTCCATCGAAAATTGGTTGAGCAGTGTCTCAAGGGATTCGACGGTTCGGATATCAAAAAAATGAAGCAAGCGTTAATGAACGTGGAAGATTTTATTGGTGAGGTTTCGGGTAGATGAAATTTGAAGATTTCAAAATCATGGCAACAGCCAGTTCGGCACCTGACCACGTTGTGACTAACGATGAGTTAGCGACGATGATGGATACGTCAGATAAGTGGATCACGCAACGGACCGGGATTAAGCGCAGACGGATTGCGACTGAGGAAACGACCAGTTCAATGTGTACTGATGTGGCGACACAATTAATTGCCCAAAGTGACTTAACTGCTAAAGATATTGATTTGATTGCGGTGGCTACGATGTCGCCGGATTATCTCACCCCATCCGTGAGTGCGATGGTTCAAGGTAATATTGGGGCGGATCATGCCATTGCCTTTGATATTGACGTAGCCTGTTCAGGATTTGTTTACGGGTTACATTTGGTAAAACAGATGTTGATTGCCAATCAGCAAAAAAATGCCATTTTGATTGGTGGCGAAACCCTCAGCAAATTGTTGGATTGGTCTGATCGATCCACCGCAGTGCTGTTTGGCGATGGTGCTGGCGGCGTTTTGATTCGAAACACAGCTGTGGATAAGGGTTCGTTTATCAGTGAAGATCTGCGGACATTAGGTAATCTGGGTCAATATTTAACTGCTGGCCAAACAGGCAATCCGTCACCATTTGCAACAGATCAACAGCCATTTTCACCGTTCTTCAAGATGAATGGCCGGCGAGTTTATAGCTTCGCCGTTAAGAACGTGCCAGAATCAATTAACGACGCCTTGAAGCAGGCCAATTTAACGGCTGATGAGGTTGACTGTTTTGTTTTACATCAGGCCAACCGACGGATTGTGGAACGGATCGCCGATGAATTGGCGGTCTCGATGGCTAAGTTTCCAATTAATATTGATGAATATGGAAACACCGCTGCGGCCAGCGAACCAATTTTGTTAGATCAATTAGTTAAACAAAAAATCATTAAAAGGGGGGATGTCATCGCCCTATCCGGATTTGGCGGCGGATTAACGGTTGGAACCATGATTATGAAATATTAGCAAGCAATGAACATTGATGAACAAAAAATGAATAACAAAAATTTGGAGGAAATTTATTATGACTAAAGAAGAAGTATTCAACAAGATCAAGGACATTATCGTAGACCAATTGGACGTAGACGCTGACAAGGTTAAAGAAAATACCAATTTCAAGAACGACTTGGATTTAGACAGTTTGGACATCTTTGAAGTGATTGACAAGATCGAAGACACTTACGATATCGAAATCGATACTGACGAAGGTATGGAAACTGTCGGTGAATTAGTTGATTACGTTTTGAAGCAAAAAGCTGACAAGTAGGTCGATAATTTGAAACTAGGTTATTTATTTAGCGGCCAAGGTAAGCAATTTGATGAAATGGGACAGGACTTGTATCAACAAGAACCTGTTTATCGGCAAACAATTGATCAAGCTTCCGAAGCTTTGAATATGGATATGAGTGATGCCACCGTTTTTGATAATCCGGTCAATACCCAAGTGGCGATTGTCGCCATGAGTACAGGGATTGAACGGATTCTCAATCAAGATTTTGGTGATCCAGTTGGTGCCACTGGTTTGAGTCTTGGTGAGTATAGCGCGATTGTCGCTGCTAAGGGATTGGACTTCAGTGATGCCCTTCAATTGGTTCGTGATCGCAGTCACTACATGGATCAAGCCGGTCAGGATCATCCTGGCAAAATGGCGGCTGTCTTAAAAACAACTGCTGCCATGGTCGGCCAAGCGGTAAAAGTCGGTTCGAAGAAGGGTGAAATCTATGCAGCCAATTACAACACAGATTCTCAAATTGTGATTGGTGGTTCCGTTGAGGGGCTTCAGGCAGCTACCGATTATCTGCATGAGCACGGTGTTAAACGGGTTGTCCCGTTGAAAATGACGGTTGCGTCTCACACCCCATTTATGCAGGAGGCCTCTGATTTGTTGGCAAAACGAATTCAAGATGTCTCGTTTAACCAGTTGGCTTTCCCAGTGATCAGTAATACAACGTCTCAACCTTTCGAAGTTAACACGATTAAGCAAACGTTAATCGATCAGCTCATTAATCCAACCCATTTTTATAACTGCATTCAACAGCTTACTCAATCGGGTGTTGATACAGTTGTTGAACTGGGCCCTGGCGATACGCTGATGAAGTTTGCCAAGAATGTGGTGGCGAACGATCATACATTTCATATTGATAGTGTTAAGACGTTAAACGATTTTCGATCAAAAGCAAAGTTGGTGAAATAATGAGTGACACGAAACAAGTTGCATTAGTAACCGGAGCTGCCAAGGGAATTGGCCTGGCAATCGCTAAACGGCTTTCAAGTGATGGGATGACAGTTGTGATTAACTCACACCATCCCTTAACTGACGAAGAGAAACAAAGCTTTTCAGACGCAGGCTTTTCATTTGATAATTTGGTTGGCGATGTGGCTAACGAAGCCGACGCTGAAAAAATGGTCGGCGAAGTTGTTGAAAAATACGGTCAAATTGACGTTCTGGTGAACAATGCCGGCATTACAAAGGACAAGTTGTTAAGCCGGTTAAAGTTAGCTGATTTTAAAGCCGTGATCGACACGAACCTGGTGGGTGCTTTTAACATGACCAAGTTTGCGATGAAATTCATGCAAAAGAGCCGCTCAGGGGCCATTGTGAACCTGTCCAGCATTTCTGGGTTACATGGTAATTTGGGTCAGGCAAATTATTCAGCCAGCAAGGCCGGACTAGTCGGTTTAACGAAGACCGCTGCCAGAGAGGGTGCCCTGAGAAATATTCGGTGTAACGCAGTTGCCCCCGGAATGGTTGCCACTGACATGACTGGTAAAATGAGCGAACGCCGACAAAAAGAATTTACGGATCAGATTCCGTTGAAACGATTTGCCGAACCTGATGAGATTGCCGACGCGGTCGCATTTTTGATTCATAATCAGTACATCACTGGCCAAGTGGTCACGGTCGATGGCGGTTTAACAATTTAGAGTTGTTGAAGGAGTAAATTAATGAGCAGAGTAGTGATTACCGGAATGGGAATTGTTTCCCCAATTGGAAACGATGTTGAAAGTTTTTTGAAGAATTTATTTGCTTCTAAAGTGGGCATTAATCCAATCACCAAATTTGACGCAGAGCCGACTGGCATTACCGTTGCTGGTGAGGTGAAAGACTTTGACCCGTTAAAACGAGTTGATAAGAAGTTTGCCAAGCGAAATGACTTGTTCTGTACTTATGCACTGTATAGTGCCAAAGAAGCAATGGAGATGGCTGGTCTCACCGAAGACAACATTGACCCCGAAGATCTTGGCGTGATTTATGGTTCTGGGATTGGTGGCTTGACCACCATTCAAGAACAGGTCATCAAGATGCATGATAAGAGTCCCAAGCGAGTATCCCCATTGTTTGTTCCGGATTCAATTATTAATATGGCGGCCGGTAACATTTCGATTGCTTTTAATGCGTTGAACACCAGCCAGGGAATTGTCACCGCCTGTTCATCAGGAACTAACGCGATTGGAAATGCGTTTGAGTATATCAAGCAAGGCAAGGCGAAGGCCATTATTGCGGGTGGAACCGAAGCGTCAGTGAATGAAATTGGAATTTCTGGCTTCGCGGCCTTAACGGCATTGTCCAAAGCAACCGATCCGAAGAAAGCTTCAATTCCATTTGACAAGGATCGGAATGGATTTGTGCTTGGTGAAGGTTC
This sequence comes from Lentilactobacillus sp. TOM.63, assembly GCF_030361045.1. Lineage (NCBI taxonomy): Bacteria > Bacillati > Bacillota > Bacilli > Lactobacillales > Lactobacillaceae > Lentilactobacillus > Lentilactobacillus sp. TOM.63. The sequence continues at coordinate 22,390 of NZ_JAUCAP010000029.1, read as the reverse complement.
TGGAACTGTGATCCTTGAAGATTACGATCACGCCAAAGCCCGCCATGCCAATATTTTAGCTGAAATTGTTGGTTATGGAACCACCAGCGACGCCTATCATATGACTGCCCCGGATCCAGAAGGCAAGGGTGCCATTCGAGCCATGCAACAAGCGGTTGATGAAGCCGGCATCGATGAAACCGAAGTTGATTACATCAATGCTCACGGAACCAGCACCCATGCTAACGACAGCGCCGAATCTAAAGCTATCAAACAAGTCTTTGCCAAGAACGACCACGTTAAAGTCAGCAGTACCAAAGGGATGACTGGCCATGCACTGGGAGCTGCCGGCGCAATTGAAGCCGTTGCAACGATTGGCGCAATCCAGCATAACCAGATGCCCGTAAACGTCGGTGTGGTTAACCAAGACGAAGCCTGTGATATTGAGTTGGTTAACGACGACAATAAAAAAGCCCCCGTAAATTACGCAATTAGTAACTCATTTGGTTTTGGAGGCCATAACGCGGTAATTGCATTTAAGGGATGTGATTAAACAATGAATGAGAAAGAAATTGAACGCTTGCTTGAGAAATTTGATCAATCATCACTGAAAGACTTCGAATTGACTCAGGATGACTTCAAATTAAAGTTGAGTAAACGTGAGCAGAATGACCGAGTTGTTGTTCAGCAGCCGACTAGTTCTAAAACGCCAGTCAGTGAAGTGCCAAAATCTACCAGTGCCAATTCTCAACCTGCTGGCGAGCCGCAACAGTCAGTCAAGGACAATGTTGCCGAAATTAAGGCACCGTTGGTCGGCGTCGTTTACTTTGCACCAAGTCCGGATAAACCGGTTTATAAAAAACAGGGTGACCACGTTGAAAAAGGTGAGGTCGTTTGTGTGATTGAAGCCATGAAGATGATCAACGAGGTCAAGAGCGATGTCACTGGAACAATTTCTAATATTTTAGTTGAAGATGGGAGCATGGTCGAATATGACCAGCCGATTTTTCAAGTCACGAAGGGGTAATTAAATGAAACCAGCAGTAAATGATGTCATTCCACAGCGTTATCCCTTTGAAATGATTGATAAGTTTATTGATGTTCAACCAGGAGTTTCAGCCTCAGCCATTAAGCTGATTTCGATTAATGAGTGGTTCTTTGCCAACCAAACGAGTAGTCGATTAGCAGTGCCACGCCCAATTATGATCGAGGCAATGGCTCAAACCGGGGTTGCGGCGATTTTGTCGATTCCTGAAAATAAAGGGAAGAATGTCTTTTTCGGTGGAATCAAGAATGCCACTTTTCAAGATGACTTTCGACCCGGTGACAAGTTGGAATTTGAAGTTGTCATGAAAAAATTGAAACGGAATATTGGCTTGGGTCACGGGACGATTCATCGTGATGGCCAATCAATTTGTGAAGCTGATTTAATTTTTGCAGTTGAATGACGGAGGTGAGCAGATGTTTAAAAAAGTATTAGTGGCTAATCGTGGTGAAATTGCCGTCCAAATTATTCGGGCACTGCACGATATGGGCATCACGGCGGTAGCAGTCTATTCTAGTGCTGATAAAGACAGTTTGTTCGTTCACTTAGCTGATGAGGCAATCTGTATTGGTGGGCCACAACCGACCGAGTCGTATCTCAATATGGCTCAAATCATTAGTGCTGCTAACCTGACTGGGTGTGAAGCAATTCATCCTGGCTACGGATTCTTGTCAGAGAACGCCGAATTTGCGGAACTCTGCGAAACCTGTCATATCAAGTTTGTCGGTCCCAGTCACGAATTGATTTCGCTGATGGGAGATAAATCAAATGCCAGAGAAGCCATGGAAAAAGCTGGCGTGCCAGTAATTCCTGGTAGCCAGGGAGTTGTCAAAACAACCAGTCAAGCAGAAACAGTTGCAGAAAAAATTGGCTTCCCAGTCTTATTGAAGTCAGCTGCAGGTGGCGGTGGTAAGGGAATTCGTGAGGTTGATCGACCAGAAGATCTTCGTAGTGCCTTCGAGCAGACTCAACAAGAAGCCCGGGTATCGTACAACGACGATGATATTTATGTCGAAAAATTGATTCGAAATGCCAAACACGTCGAAATGCAAGTCATTGCCGATGAATTTAACCACGTGGTCTATCTGCCAGAGCGGGATTGTTCCCTTCAGCGGAACCACCAAAAGGTGATCGAGGAAAGCCCCTGTGTCCTGATTTCACCGACTGAACGGAAAAAATTGGGCGAAATTGTTGCCAATGCAACTTTAAAATTAGGCTATACCAATACAGGGACCTATGAATTCTTGATGGCCGAAGACCACCACTTTTACTTCATGGAAATGAACACCAGACTTCAAGTTGAGCACACGATTACCGAAGAAGTGACCGGTATCGAATTGGTTAAAGCCCAGCTGAAGGTTGCTGATGGGCAAGAGTTGCCATTTACGCAAGCAGATGCAGCCGTAAAGGGACATGCCCTTGAGTGTCGCCTCAACGCCGAAGATCCTAGTCATAACTTCGCTCCCCGACCAGGTCGGATTAATCGTTTGTTCTTTCCGGCTGGGTCACTCGGAGTTCGAATTGATTCCGGGGTCGCCCAGGGAAGCTTTATTTCACCATTCTATGATTCAATGATTGCCAAAGTGATCGTTCATTTGAATGATCGGAATACCGTAATTGCCAAGATGAATCGAATTCTAGGGGAACTCGAGATCAATGGGGTAGTGACTAATCAAACCTTCTTAAAGTATTTGATTAACACTGCTGAATTTAATTCCGGCCAGTATTCAACCAACTTTATCGAAAATCAGGTTTTAACGAACAAGGAGGGATTCCATGTTGCAGAGTCGGTTTAAAATGCCCAGTCATGACGAATTAGTCAAACGAATGGATGCAATCCCCGACCATGTACTGCGGGAATGCCCAATTTGTCATGCCAAGTTTTTATCGATGAGGTTGGGCCGTGACCATACGTGTCCAAAGTGTGGGTATGGTTTTCGGATTTTGGCCAAACGGCGTGTCAAGATCACATTTGATAAGTTCACTGAAATTGATCAAAATATCACGGTTCCTGATCGATACACTGATGAGAAGTATCGAGCTAAGATTGCCAAAGCCAAGAAAGTAACTGGTCTTAACGAAAGTGTGCTGACTGGAATTGGGTCGCTGAATAAGCAACAGGTTGCTGTGGGCATTATGGATCCATTTTGGATCATGGGTAGTCTGGGCAGTGCAACCGGTGAAAAAATTACCCGGTTGTTTGAACTGGCCACTCGAAAGGATTTACCAGTGGTCATGTTCACCTCTTCAGGTGGTGCTCGGATGCAGGAAGGCCTACACTCCTTGATGCAAATGGCAAAGGTTTCCAGTGCCGTTGCGGAACATAGTGCGGCTGGGTTATTGTACATCGTGGTTCTTTGCGATCCAACGACTGGTGGGGTGACTGCCAGTTTTGCAATGGACGGGGACATCATTTTAGCTGAACCACATGCTTTAGTGGGATTTGCCGGTCGTCGTGTAATCGAACAAACAATCATGCAAACACCCCCAAAAGATTTTCAAAGCGCTGAAACCGTCATGAAACATGGCTTCATTGATCAGATTGTAAAACGGTCCGACATGAAGAAAACACTGACCCAACTCCTCCGCTTACATACAAAGGAGAATGCATATGGTTAATAAAACAGCCTATCAGCGGGTTCAAGGTGCTCGTAGAAAAGATAAAATTTCGACTGCAGAGCTGATTCATGGTTTGACAACTGACTTCTTTGAGCTCCATGGCGATCGATTAGAGGCGGATGATCACGCGTTGATTGGTGGAGTTGGTTTGTTGAACAACCGGCCAATCACGGTTGTGGGTATCCAAAAGGGCGCTGATACTGACGAGAATATTGACCGTCATTTTGGGAGTTCGACGCCACAAGGTTATCGCAAAGCACTACGCTTAATGAAGCAAGCTGAAAAATTCCACCGGCCCATTTTGGCGTTGGTTAATACACCAGGCGCCTGGCCAGACGTGGAATCCGAATATCATGGTCAGGGCTCAGCAGTTGCTCAATGTATCATTCAGGGGATGCAGCTCAAGGTACCTTATATCAGTATCATTGTTGGCGAAGGTGGGAGCGGGGGAGCTCTCGCCTTGGCATGTGGTGATCAGGTGTTGATGTTTGAGGACAGTATTTATTCCGTTCTCTCGCCCGAAGGCTATGCAAGTATTATGTGGAAAGATTCTTCAAAGGTGCAACAGGCTGCCGAAGAACTTGGGTTAACTCCAGAGAGTTTACTGAAAGATGGTATTATTAATCAAATTATTCATGAATATAAACCTGGTGATGATTTAAGTGATTTGCGCGACTTCTTGGACAAACAGTTTACCGAACTCGAGAATTTGCCAATGAGCGAATTAATTGAACAGAGACAACGACGGTTTAGAAATTATTAATTAAAAATAAAATGGAGGCCCAATCATGAGTGGCTTTTTAGATGGTAAAACAATCGTAATCATGGGGGTTGCGAATAAGCGAAGCATTGCTTGGGGATGTACTCAGGCAATTATGAACCAGGGCGCAAAAGTTGTCCTGACGTATCAAAATGATCGGATCAAGAAGAGTCTGAAGCGCTTTGTTCCCGAAGACCTGGACTTACTTGAATGTGACGTTTCAGAAGATGAAAACATTGAAAAGGCGTTCGCTGAAATTGGCGACCGCTATGGTAAGATTGACGGTGTCATTCATGCCATTGCTTATGCTGACAAGGATACATTGACTTCTGGATTGGTTAATACCACTAAAGATGGGTATGATTTAGCCCAAAATATCAGTGCTTATTCATTAATCGCAGTTGCCAGATATGCTCAACCAGTGCTGAACAATCCAGCCAGCATCTTGACGTTGACTTACTTTGGTTCCACTCGGGCAATCCCTAATTACAATATGATGGGCGTTGCCAAAGCCGCTTTGGAAGCCAACGTCCGTTATTTGGCATCAGATTTAGGTGCGACTGGTATTCGAGTGAACGCAATTTCTGCTGGGGCCGTTAAGACATTGGCAGTTACTGGGATTAAACATCATGGCGAGTTATTAAAAGAATCCGAATCACGGACAGTTGATCAAAAGAGTGTTACAACTGATGAAATTGGTAACGTTGCTGCCTTTTTGATGAGTGATTTGTCAACTGGAATGACCGGCGATGTGGTATATGTTGATAAGGGCGTTCATCTGATTTAATCAGGACGGTCAATTGTCAAAGCCGGCGAGGAAAATGAGGTAATAAAATGGCGGATCATCAATCACAGATTTTACGAGCATTATTGGAACTGGATAACCGTTATATTTCCGGAAATGAACTTGCTCGGCACTTCAACATCAGTCGGCCGGCCGTTTATAATAACATTCAAAAGCTTAAGCAAAAGGGGCATCTGATTGAGACGAAGAAGGGCTTGGGATACAGCTATCAGAAGTCAAAATGTTTTGATGCTCAAGTGATCGATCATTATCGAGTGACAACTTACCCGGTCAGAACGCACGTGTTTGATCGGCTAACTTCAACCAATGATTACGCTAAGCAGTACGGCACCGAAAAAACGGTGTACAAGCCCCAGATCTTCGTGACGGATACCCAGACGAAAGGGCGTGGGCGCTTGGGTCGGCGATTTTATTCACCAGCCAAGACCGGTATCTATATGAGCCTGCTGATTCCGATTCAAACTCGCCAAACGTTGCATTCCGGGTTAATCACAACTGGCACAGCCGTCTGTGTAGTTCGTTCACTTCAACCCTTTTTTCCACAGGTCGATTTTCGCGTGAAATGGGTCAATGATATTCTTGCTCATGACAAAAAATGTGGTGGGATTTTGACTGAGACAACTGCCAGTCTTGAAGATGGCTCTCATGAAAATGTGATCGTGGGGATTGGTCTCAACGTTGATTCAGATGACTTTCCGGATCCGATTAAACACAAAGCCGGCGCAATTGTTGCTCATAGCCAAATTGACCGCAATAAGATTGTGGCCAAGATTATCGACAATTTCTTTTACATGTATCAAACTTACCAAACTGGCAATTTTTTGTCGGAATATGCGCAATTATCAGATATCCTGGGTCGAAAGATTCGGGTCGAAATGGGCAGCCGGGTCTATCTGGGCATTGCTGATCATTTCGATAATGAAGGGGCATTGGTGATGAACACTGATTCAGGGCAGCTGACAGTTTCTAGTGGTGAAGTGACGAAAGTTTATTTACCAGAGAATGGTTATACTGGCTGAGCTAATCCATTACATTTATGGTTAACTTGGATTGGGGTTCACTTAACCGTTAACAACTCATAGGAGCGTTTAGATGAAAATCAGAGAAATTGTTCAAACGGCACTGATTACTGCAACCATTATTATTTTGGGAATGATCCCACCGTTACCACTTGGTTTCATTCCGGTTCCAATTGTGATTCAGAATTTGGGAATCATGTTAGCAGCCGTGATTTTAGGACCCAAAAAAGGAACCCTGGCGATTTTCGGGTTCCTCTTGCTGGCGTTGATTGGTTTTCCAGTGCTCAGTGGTGGTCAGGCAGGGCCTGCAGTTTTTGCCGGACCAACTGGCGGCTATTTGCTCGGGTGGTTATTAACGCCACTCATGATCGGCTATGGTCTTTCCCGGCCATTTATTAACCGTCGTTGGAGTCGATTAAGTATTATCTGGTTCGCCGGCGTCTTATTGGTCGATGTTATCGGCTCAGTCTGGTTATGGCTGGTCAGCCCGATTTCATTGATTGGGTCACTCGTGTCAAATTTGGCATTTATTCCGGCGGATACATTGAAAGCAGTGGCTGTTTATTTGGTGGCCGAGAGAATGCGGATTTGGAATAAAGAAACCACTCGTTTATAAGAATACAAAAATTGATAGTGTCCGACAGATAAGGCTCATCATTCGAAATTCGAGAATTTGAATTTCGGATGATGGGCCTTATCTAGTAACGGACGATTTTAAAGTGGCTTTATTCAGAATTTCAAGGGAACTGAGAAGTCGCTTGATTGTTGACGAGGTTGAATTTAACGGGTGCGTTTTTGACTCCAAAATTGAATCGCTTTTTCGAGATGATCTAGATCAATAGAAGTCACGCTGCCATCACCATTTGTTATCGTCAGACTGGGCAAGGCGGTAATGCCAATCCGGTTAAAAAGGGATTGGTAGTCATCTGGGTCAGCATCAGTAAAATCGAAATAATAAGCCTGTATCGAATTTAATTTCAGCGCGTATTTCAATTTAGGAACAATGAGGCGACTCAGTCGATCGCGAGGGCTGCCAATAAAAATCAATTTGAACTGAGATTCTTGAATCAGGGCGGTTAGTTTCTGCAGATCGACTGGGGAAATAAGCTTGGAAGGTTTCATCTCTTTGCGGTAGCGATGGCTTTCGAATGCTAAAATGATGGTTTCAAATAAGTGCCAGTTAAATATTTTTGAAAGGATCATCAAAATTAATAACGGCAGAGAAAAGATGTACAATGTCAAATCAATACAGAAAAGTAATAGGATTTTAAATATAATCGAATCATAGCCACCCGGGATAAGCACTGTCGCATTACTGGTCTGAACCGCTAAAAAATAGGCAGAACTATCCACCCCACGATTCAAAGCGCTCTCGCTTGTGGCCCCGGGGTTGTCTCGAGTATTCCGAATAAGGGCTCGAAACCAAATTAATGAAACCGGAAAAAAGAGCAACCCGGTTAAACTATTAATGAGATCAAAGGGTGTGATCGTGGTTCTTAAAGCATATGTATTTGTCAAATGGCTCAAAAATAAAATCATGACAAAATAGATGAAACTCAGCAGGTAAATGCCGATGATTGAGAGGATTTTCCGCATGTTGAGGCCTCCAATTGGTGAATGATTGAGAACCGGATAGCAGATAGCACTTTGTCAAGAATGGATGAGTTGAAAAATCTATCGGCAGGGCCCATAAATTTCACCGCGTCAATTTAATGGTGAATTCTCGGAACTCTATTGATCAAACGTGCAATCTGGGTAACCGTTGTTCGTAATAAAAGCCCCATGATGATAACAATCAGTAAATACTTTGGCAAAAAGTAAGCGAAGCCGAGGTAAATAATGCTAACGCCAAGCATGACTTGAGCTGAACGGATTTCCTCACGATCGTGGGCCGTTACTTCAGTACCGTTTTTCTCGGCCAAGTTGGCAACTTCTCTGAACATTAATGATTGAGTAAAATTTACTAAAATGATCACGACAGAATAAGCGATGGCACTGTCACGACTAAGAAAGCTGTCGTTAAGCCATGATGTTGCAAACGGGGTTAAGCTGATGAAGCATAAGTAGTAGATGTTAGTGATCGTTAACATGGGGGTTGCCTGCTTAACTCCACTGAGTAATTCTTGATGATAAACCCAGTACTGGGAGACAATTGCGAAACTAATAAAGTAAATGACCAAATGTTTAAACAGTTCAGTCAGCGGCCCGACTGATTCGCTGATGGGTGATTTGATATCCAAGACCATGATTGTCAGGACCACAGCAAAGATTCCGTCAGAAATGCCGACTAAGCGCGATTTTGAGTAGTGAAACATAAGAATTCCCCCTCAGATGATTCCATTATGGTCATCATTTTACACCAGAATCAATCAGGTGGTTGATACTGATGGCCTAATTTGGAAGTTGGTATTGGAAATGCAAAAGGGCCGAGGCAAAACGGTTCGTTTTGTCCCGGCCCTTGAAAAGTTTCCACTAAGTCAAGTCGTTAAAATGTATGGAAACAATATCGTCATTACCTAAACTTCTTCAATTTTGCCCGTTGCAATTGGTAAGGTGGTGTGTTGATCATACTGACCGACAGCCCCTTGAATTGTGTCTGGCAAAACCATTGAATCGGGAACACCATGGACGTAAATGACCCGTTTTTCTAACTGTAGGTTATGATCATGAAAGACTTCATTAAATTTATCACTAATTTCCTTTAGCGGCACTTCCTTTTTGTAGTGGAAATGGCCGTTTGCGTCAGAGACTGGGTAAGTATCCGTTGGAATTGCCATCTTTTCAGGTTGGTCGTTAAACGGCACCATGGTTGTTCCCGAAACTGGTTCGGTTTCTGGTAGGTCAACATAGCCATCATGATTGGTATCCTGGGCAATTGTTGCTGGTTGAGCATCTTTACCGTCGGGGAACCCATGAAAATGCATCCAATGCTGGGTATTAGGTGAAGTATGATCCATTGTGATTTCAACTGTTAATGTATCCTTGTCAACCGTAAAAGTGGCTTCACCAGTTGGATTAATCCCAATTTTGTCGCCATTCAGTGCAGTGATCTTTGCTTGATACTGTTTTGCCACTATAACCACGCTCCTTAAATAATTTAATGATCTAAGTTCAATATAGCACCTAATTAGGTTGTGGACAATTGATATTTCCAATTTATGGTGAAAAAAGGCTTCTCATTTACAATCTATAATCAAGATTGTAAATGAGAAGCCTTGTAGATACGGTAACCGGTTGGTTTTCGCACGCTCATTTTAGTGGAACAACAAATTCAATCCCATGACCATGACGATACCAACAACAGAAATCACGGATTCAAGCACCGTCCATGTCTGTAATGTTTGCTTGATTGTCAAATCGAAATATTCTCTGAACATCCAGAAGCCGGCATCGTTAACATGTGATGCGGCAAGGGAACCGGCACCAATTGCCAAAACCATCAGTGCTGGATCAACGCCTGCTTGAGCCATCAATGGGGCAACAATTCCTGCGGCGGTTAATGAAGCAACTGTGGCGGATCCTAAAGCAACCCGGAGCACAACGGCGACTAACCAGCCTAAGATTAATGGCGAGATAGATGAGCCTAAGAACAATTGAGCAACGGCTTTACCAACACCACCGTCAATCAGAACTTGTTTGAAAGCACCACCACCACCAATAACCAAGAGCAGCATGGCAATTGATTTGACGGCATTTTCCAAGGATTCCATGATTTGAGCTGTCGTTCGTTTCCGAGCCCAACCCATGGTATACATTGCGAAGAATAATGAAATTAACATTGCGATACTTGGTGAGCCGATGAAGGCAATGATCGAATCCAATAAGCTCGGATTCTTTGGATCGACCCCACCGTTGACCGTCATTTTATAAATTGTAGAAATAGCTAGCAAAATAACTGGGAATAAGGCGGTTAAAACGGAAAGGCCAAACGAAGGTGATTCTTCAGGGGTGAACTCTTTTACTTCACCGATTGAAGAAAGGTTACCTTTACGTTCAAAGGCAGCTGGCGCATATTTTCTGGCGATCTTTGAGAACAGAGGACCAGCAATATATGCGGCAACAATGGCAATGAAGAATCCAAACAACAGAACTTTACCATCATTGGCACCCAAAACTTGCGCAATGGCAACTGGTGCTGGATGAGGTGGCAAGAAGCCGTGGGTAACTGACAAAGCAGCTGCCATTGGAATTCCTAAATAAAGGATTGGCACACCGGCTTCAACGGCAATTGCGAAGACGATTGGAACCAGTAAAACCATCCCGACTTCAAAGAACAAGGCAATCCCTAGGATGAATGACGCAATCATCACGGCAACTTGCAGCCGGGCTTTACCAAATCGTTTAATCAAGGTTTCGGCGATCATATAGGCACCACCGGAATCCGATACCAGTCGACCAAGCATGGCACCAAACCCAAAGACCATTGACAATTCACCAAGTTGGCTACCGATACCATTTGATACCGAATCGGCAACTGTCCCGAGTGGCATTCCCAACATGACAGCTGTAATAACGGCTGTTAGAATCAACGAAACGAATGTATTAATTTTGAACTTGATAATCAAGACCAGCAAAATAATGATCCCGATTAACAGAGCAAGTAATTTAAGTAACATGATTTTTCCCCTTTTCTATCAGTACTTGGAGCGACTGGGCTCATTGTTTACCAACTATCCCTCTTTGTTGGCATCAGTGTCTTCGTGCTCATGGCGGCGCTGATAATCTGCAATATGCTTGTATTCAGGTTCCAAGGAGCGGCTTAATCGGATATAAATTGGAATCAATTCTCGATAAGCGTTGAAGTTCTTCGGTTCTGGGTGATGGACAACCGTTGTACCGACAAAGTTTGAAACGTCGCTCAAACTGTCAATTAAGCCTAAGCTATACATCCCAAGGGTTGCGGCTCCTAAGGCTGTGCTTTCAAAGCTTTCTGGAATGGCAACATCTTGTTCAAAAATGTCAGTTAACATTTGGCGCCAAAGGGCAGAACGGGCGAAACCGCCACTTGCTTGAATACTCTTCGGCCGGCCAACGACTTCTTCCAAGGCCAACATGACGGTGTACAAGTTATAAACAATACCTTCCAAGACCGCTCGAATCATGTGAGCCCGAGTATGGGTGCGATTCAGGCCAAAGAATGAACCGCGGGCATTGGCATCCCAAATAGGGGCCCGTTCACCGCCCAAGAATGGGAAGAACAAGAGTCCATCGGAGCCTGCAGGGATCTTAGCGGCAATTTCTGTCAATAAATCATATGGATCGATGTGCATTTGTTCGGCAGTGACTTTTTCTGGTGCACAGAGTTGATCACGGACCCAACGGAAGACGACACCACCGTTATTAACCGGTCCGCCGACAACCCACATATTCTTAGCTAGGTAATAACAGAATACCCGGGCTTTTGGATCCGTTTTTGGCTTGTCAGTGACAACTCGAACCGCTCCTGAAGTCCCAATTGTAACGGCAACAACTCCTGGCTGAATGGCGTTCACACCAAGGTTAGCCAATGGGCCATCGGAAGCCCCAATGATAAATGGTGTGTCTATGTCAATCCCCAACACCTTTGCATATTCTTCGTGCATGCCAGTTAGCTGGTAAGTTGTATCGACAAGCTCAGGCAGTTGATCCCGGGTGACGCCGGCAATCTTGAGTGCTTGGTTGTCCCAATCCAAGTTATAAATATTGAACATCCCAGTGGCGTTAGCGATGGAATAATCTTCCTTTAACACCCCAAATAATTTGTAGAGAATGTACTCTTTAATTCCAACGAACCAACGAGCTTTTTTGAAAAGATCCAGATGATCATTCCGAAGCCAAATCAACTTGGTTAGTGGCGTCATTGGATGAATTGGCGTTCCAGTATGCTGGTAAATTTCCATTCCTTCAGGACTGTGCTTCAACTCATCAGCGTACTTAACTGCTCGGTTGTCTCCCCAAGTAATTGCTCGGGTGAGGGGTTTGTGGTCTTCGTCCAATAGAATCAGGCTATGCATTGCACAAGAAAAAGCAACCCCTTTCAATTCTCCTTTCTTTAAATTCGCTTTCCGCAGGATTTCGGTGATCCCATCCGACATTGCGGAAAAAATTTCTTCAGGGTCTTCTTCGGCCATGTCAGGCGTATCCTGATAAAGGGGATAGCCATCGTTTGAGTAGCCGTGAACTTTGCCGTGGATATCGTACAAAACAGTTTTGACACTGGTTGTTCCAATATCGACACCTAGTGTATAATCCATATGAATAACTTCCTTTCGATTATGAAGTAAAGCAGTTGGTTATTGTGCTGAATTAATATAAAATAATAGCGGAGTCATCATTGTCCTTATAAATGATGGGTTCTAAAACCAGCACCACCTCGCAATAAACTTAGCATTTTCACTGCTATACTTCAAATAAAGTGTCTGTTAATTTTCAGATGGGTGTAAACGCCACCAGGTTATTATATGGAAATCAATTTCACAATGCAACTATTTTGATGTAAAATATTTACAATAGAAAACTATGGATTTATCAGCTGAACAGCTAGAAACGAAAGGTGATCAAAATGAGCTCGCCAGTTCAATTATTAAAACAATCATTTGAGGATTTAAGTCGGACAAACAAGAAAATTGCCCGCTATGTGATCGACAATCCACAGGCAGCCTCTGAAGCAAATATTGAAGACTTAGCAGCGAAGACCGAAACGTCGACGGCTTCGGTTTCTCGTCTGGTTAAAACGTTAGGCTATGGGAACTTCCGTGAATTTACGTTATCGTTGGCCTATACACAGCTGCGTCCCCAGAACCTACCAATTTTTAAGGATATTGATGCGAACGACTCGCTTTCAACCATCGCTGACAAGATTTTTACCAGTTCGCAACGGGCCATCCGGGATACCCGCAATCGGATTGATGAAAATGATTTTGCCCGCGCCGTATTGAGGATCATCCACTGTCGGCGCCTTGGCTTATTTGGCCTTGGTGGTTCGTCTTTGATCGCCCTTGATGGTTATCATAAGTTCCTGCGTACCTCAATTGACTGCTTTTACTATCCAGACTTTGACGTTCAACTTATGCAAGCAGTAAAATTAGGTGAAGATGACTGTGGCATTGTTGTGTCACATTCCGGCAAGAACCGGCAAACATTGAAGATTGCTGAAACCCTCAAGCAGCGCAAAGTCCCTGTAATCGGCATTACCGGTTATCAGGATTCACCGCTTGCCAACCATAGTGACATTACTTTCGTTTCATCCAGTGATGAGTCTAATTACCGCTCCGAAGGGATGTACTCGCTGATCGCCCAAATGACGATTATCGATACGTTGTTTATGATGGCAACTGTTCGAATGGGGCCGGCAACTGAAGATACCATTCAAAATGTTCAAAATATTATTGAAAGTACTCGCAGCTAAATTTTGCTGTGTTAACTGAGATGACTATTTTATGAAGCGTAGAGATATTCAACCAATATATGCAGAAACATACCGAAGACGCAAGGCGACAAAAAAGTTTCTATTCGGCATTTTTCTATTAGTGGTTGTGATTGCTCTGGGCTTTTTTGTTGTCCGTTCACATGAAAAGCATGAACTTGAGAAGTACCCAATTCGTGGGGTGACCATCAACCAAACCAATGGCTATATTGATTTTGAGAGTTTGAAAAGTGATGGGATCAGCTTTGCTTATTTGAAGGCTACACAGGGCGCAACGTTTACCGATGACAGTTTTCAGAGTAACTTCGAACGCAGTCAGGGCTCCCAGTTACCAGTAGGGGTCTACCACTATTTCAGCTTTAGTAGCTCACCAACTGCGCAATTCAAAAACTTTGTCCGTGCTGTTCAGGATAATACCGGGAGTTTGCCGATCTGTATTGCGATTCAATATTACGGCACCTATGGGGAAAACAGTCTGCAATGGAAAACAGTTCGAAAAGATGTGGCCAGTTTGAGCGATCGCCTGAGAGCCTACTATAAGCGCCCAATCGTGATTTCAGCGACCCGAAGTATCATTGACCATCTTCACGTTCAAGCGACTGGGAAGCGTCAATTTTGGCCCACAGATGCCCAAATAGGGAAACCAAATGGGGATGCCACCTTTATTCAAGTCAATCAGAAGGAAGATTTTAAAATGGATAAGCAAATTGTCTTTCTCCCAATGTCTGTGTTTAACGGTGGAAAAGGGAAGTGGCATCGGTATCTGAATTAGCGTGCGCAGAGAGCAAAAAAGGCAACCCAGGTCATCCTGAGGTTGCCAATTGCGATATCTTTAATTTTGTTTAACCGTTTGTTAAATCGTACGTAAAGTTTTCTGATTCATCATAGAATTTGACTGGCCTGGCTTCATTCCCCCGAATTTCTAGTTTATAGCCAAACTTGTCAATGTATGACAGTTCATACTTCGTCATTGATGAAACCTTTGCGGACATGTCCTGACCATCAATTGTCAATTTTAAATCTGGCTCAATGACAATTTCATGCTCTCGATTTCTGCGATCTTTAAAGAACCAGCTGCCCACAAAGAAACGTGGATCGACGGCTGGCAATTCTTTCTTTGATGCTTTTGGTGTGTGAAACAGACCAAACCCCAGTGAAATTAAAAATAAAAAAATGCTTCTTTTCCGCATGGTAAACCATCCCCTAGCTTGTATTCATCTCAGATTATAACTGATTAATATAACAGACCTGCTGAAATTCGTTTTCATTGTATTAAAACCTTGTTACAATCTAATTAAGAAAGGGTGGATAAGATGATTAAATTAGGAACGATTGGAACTAATTGGATTACACAGCAGTTTGTTGAGGCTGTGAAGCTGTCCAAATCATATGATCTAACCAGCGTTTATTCACGTCATGAGGATACTGCAAAAAAATTTGCAGAAAAAAATGGCGCGGCAGAAATCTTTACGGATTTAGATGCCTTCTTTGATGATGGTGTTTTTGATACAGTCTATATTGCTTCACCAAACAGCCTCCATTTTGAACAGGCTAAGCTTGCAATTTTGCATGGCAAAAATGTGATCGTTGAAAAGCCGGCATTTATGAATCAGAAACAAATGGCTCAAATTCAAGAGATGTTGGCCGACCATCCAGATGTGTTGTATTTTGAAGCAGCTCGAAATATTCATACCCCGAACTTTCATGCCATTGAAGCGCAACTCGCCAACCTGGACACCGTTCAGGGAGCGGAGTTTACGTATTCAAAATACTCATCCCGTTATGATCAAGTTCTGGCCGGAAAAGAACCAAATGTCTTTTCATTGAAATATGCCGGTGGTGCCTTGCAGGACCTTGGCGTTTACACAGTCTATGATGCGGTTGCCCTGTTTGGGATGCCGCAGGAAGTGGCCTATTTTCCCCAACTGATTCGAACCGGGGTTGACGGTAAGGGAACGGCAATTCTGTCTTATCCTGAATACAGCGTTACCCTCAATTTCTCTAAGGTTTCAAATTCTCATATGACGTCTGAAATATATGGTCTTAAGGATTTGATTTCAATTGACGATGCCGGTGAACTAAGATCAGTCACCTATGTCGATGAAGACAATAATAAGCAGGTGATCGCCAATACAATCGATGAGAATCCAATGCTGCCAGAGGCTGAGGACTTTGCCCGAGTGATCAATGATCCAACGGCCAAACAGAATCACGAAGATTATGAGAATTGGCGCCAATTGAGCATGTATGTGAATAAACTAATGTTTAATCTGCGACAAGATGCGCACCTGTATTTTGTTGGTGAAGAAGCATAATGAACGGAGAAAAGCTTTGATAAGAGAGTTTGAAGAACACGCACGACAATTAGGCTACAAGGAGCAGACAGCTATCCAGAAAGCTGTTTATCAACCATTAAAAGATGGTAAAAGTGTCCTCGGGCTGGCACCTACTGGATCGGGAAAGACGGTTGCTTTTGCCGTTCCATTGTTGGAGAATATTCACCCAGAAGATGGTTTGTCATTGTTGGTGGTGGAACCGTCTGCTGAACTGGCGATGCAAACCCAGCAAGTCTTAAGTGACTGGGGGAAATTGATCGGCTTAAATGTCGAAGGAATTGTCGGTGGTGCCAATATTAAACGACAGATGGATAAGCTGAAAACTCATCCAAACGTCATCGTCGGGACCACCGGGCGAATCATGAACCTAATTGACCTCGGTAAGCTGAAGCTGGATTCATTAAAAGCGATTGTGATCGATGAAGCTGACAATTTATTGAGTGAGGATACGTTAGATTCCATTCGGTCGCTGGTAGACTTGTCACCACAGACGGTGTCACTTGGCTTTTTCTCGGCTACCAGGAGTGACTTGCTGGATCATCTCAATCGTTGGTTTGTCCAAGAGATTGAGACGTTTGATGTGTCTGATATTGACGATACCAGAGGTGAAGTGAGTCATACACTGTTAGAAGTATCCAACCACAAGAAGGAACAGATGCTCCTGCGCTTTTTGCATATGAAGGACTTCAAGGCGTTGGTTTTCTTTGATAAAATGGATACTTTAAAAAAAGTCGGTGGCTTTTTATCTCATCGTCATATCAAAGAGGCAGCGGAGTTGACGTCTGAGCAGCGACAAACCAGCAGACAAAAGGCGCTCAAGGATTTTCGCCTCGGACGGGTTCGATTACTTCTGACGACGGATGTTGCTGCGCGAGGAATTGATATTCCTAAATTGCCAGCGGTTATTAATTTTGATCTCCCCAAAGACCCGAAGACTTACATTCACCGGGTGGGGCGAACTGGTCGGATGCATGAAACCGGTTTGGTTATTAACATGGGTGATGATCATGACCTGCGTAATTTGAAGAAGCTGGTTCGAACTGACGGTTATGAATTGACTAACATCTACTTTGACGGGAATCAATTATCGGCGACTAGACCAAAAGACCCAGTCAAATTGTCCAACGAAAAAAATGGATCTTCAGAAAAGACTGATGCGCAAGCTTCGAAATCGAAGTCGAGAAAGAACAATCAAAACAAAGTCAATCAGTCGATTAAATCACATTCGGGCAAGAAGAAGCATAAGCATTCCAAACGAAAAGGGATGCACCATAAGCGCACTGAAAAATAATGTCTTTACACAACACGCTTAAAATGAGAAAATTAAGTCGTGTTGTTTTGGCCCCATAGCACAACTGGATAGGGCACCCGCCTCCTAAGCGGTTGATCCCGGTTCGAGTCCGGGTGGGGTCATCAATAGGTAACAAAAACGTAGCAAACTGGAATTAGGCAAGTTAATTCCAGAATTTAACGACAAAGGACAAGCATTCTTGAGGTTGGAATGGTTGTCCTTTGTCGTTAAATGGTTGAAGGCAGCAGTTGGCGTAGCTCTCAGTTTAGGCGCATCAGTAAATAAAACGGTGGTCATCATTAGAGGATTGGTTGATGATTAACCCCTTACTTTTAGTTACCATAAATCCTTGGAGGACGGCGTTCTTCGAAATCTTGCCGCATTTAAACACACTGTTGACAGTGGATTTGAGCCGATTATTCGACTTGCTAATTTAACGGTTATGTCTATAATTATTATTAATTGAGTATTATCATATCATTTTAGTTATCTAAATCGTTCATCATAAAAGTTGAGTAGGTAGAAACTTTTGATTTCTGGTATAAAAAGATTAACAAAGTTCATTTCACCAGCGTTGCTTGCCACAATTTTGTGTGCAGTCATCGTTGGTTATTTGTTGTTCATTCCTCCGGTCAACGGGCTTGCAGATAATGGCGACTTTTTACAGGTGCTTTCACAAAACGGCCTTTATCGGTTGAGCACCCATGGCTCAGTCTATTTTAACTACGTGATCGAAAAATTTGGGATCATGCAATTCTATAATGAGAATGCGGTTCCAATTTATTCATCACAATTTTTATTTGTTAAAGCCGCGATTGCGCTTAACAAAGTATTCGCCAGCTCCCATGTTTTCGATGTCCGTTTCCTGGGGTTTGTTTACTATGTATTTTTCTTAGGGGCGATTTATCTCTTAACCCGGGGGCTAACGGCACCTCATCGTCATTTTCGCAATTACGTGCTTGCATTAATCATTGTTTTTGTATTTGCGGATACCGCCTTTACCATCCCGTTTAATTCCTTTTTTTCCGAAGCCGGAACGTACATTTTAATGCTTTATTGCTTCGGTTTATTTTTATTGATTACTCGTAAACTAGTGAAGCATTATCGGTTAACGACGATCGCTTTTTTTGCGGCCTCATTATTATTAATTGCTGTTGATTACCATAATGTCCCCTTAACTTTGGGGCTGTTAATCATGGCCTGTGGGCTGTTGTTTGTTTTCAAAGGACGCTTAGCCCAAGTGTACGTGGTGATTGGTATGTTGGCTTTGATTGGGATGGGAGCCTTTGTCCATCAGACAGTGGCGACGCGATATCAGTCTTTGAATCGATATCAGGCTTTTACCCATGGTGTCTTGCAAACGACTGAGCCTTCTTTAAAAGTGACAGCTGGTGGCATTGATTCACAGTATGCGTTAATGAAGGATAACGATTACTATCCCAACACCTACTCAGCCATTTTGCCGGATTCAAAATATGTTCATCGACACTTGATCAGTAAGCTTAATGCGGCTTGGACAACCGGATACTATTTCAATCACTTTTCTCAATTTTTGCGGCTATTGGATGATGCGGGCAAAAATGTGATGCAAATTCGAATTCAATCGGTTGGTAACTATGATGCGACTGCAGGAAAGTTGCCGGGAGCAAAAACCCAATATTTTTCAGGGTATAGTTTGTTAATGCAAAGTTTTTATCCGAGAAAATATGCCTTCAATGTGCTGATAATGGCTGCTTTGTTGGTGGTTTATACAATCGGAATGGTGAATAGTTTTCGGCACCGCAATATCGAAGGCGTTCTCAAATTCTTCTTGATGTTGGGACTATTAACTGTCGTGATTTTGCTACCCGTCATTGATATTGTTTCGTATGGTACATATAATCTTTCGAGAAATATGTTTCCGGTTGCGGTCAGTCTGAGCTTGGCATGGATCCTTTTGATTGCTGATTGGATGAATCGTCGTTTGTGGGGAATGCCAGCTAAATCAGATCATTCAGGGGAGAAGGCGCCAAAATGAAACCTTTAAGAAAACTACTTGTGGTTCTCCTGGCCTTGATTGGATTAGCTTTTTTGGAAACGGCGTCAGCTACTGCGGCGACTGATCGGGTATTACTTGTTTACGATTCACAGAATTCGGCTGACCACGGATACCGAAAAATTGATTCCCTACAACGGCTTTTGACCAGTCATCAGTTGAGTGTTCGAACGATCGCTGAATCTCAGTACCGTTCAGGGATGCTCCAAAACGGAAAATATAGGGGCGTCATTACGATGGTCAATTGGGCGCAAAATCCGGTTAATAATTGGCAGTTTCAACATGATCGGCACCAATTTTCTGGCATTAAGCTGCATATTGGCGGCAATTTGACCAAAGCGGAGGCTGACCAAATTGGGGGTGCCGCTGAAACTCTGCGCCATCAACAGCTCATCTTGAGTGACTCCCATGATAATTCTCAGTTACTGCCATTGAGCGACACTATGACGGTTTTCAAATTCGACAAGTCAACCAAGATTCAACAATTTGGAAAATTAACAACTCAAGAAGTTCAGCAGCGTCAATTCTCGGCCGGGATCATTCACCACAAATCTGGGTACCTGCCGTTTTATTCAGTTAATGGCCTGGCATTACAGGTGGCTTCCCAATTGATTGGCAAATTGTTTCAAAAGCAGCTAGATAAGCAGCAGCCGTTATTGACGATCGCAAATGTCACGCCATATTCAAACCTAAAATTGCTTAACCACCTAAGCCGCGACTTCTTTGACCGCGGAATACCATTTGCGATTAGTACAACTAGTGTCGGTGCCAATACAGACTTGGCGGCATTTAAACGGTTTACCAAGATCCTCAGAAATATCGAGACCAGAAACGGGATTGTCTTCTTAAAGACACCGGCCGTAACAGCTTATCAAACGGATCAACGGCAACTTAATCAGCTGATGATTACAGAATTGACAAGTCTGGGTCAAAATCATGTGTTTCCAGTGGGAATCAGTACCGACGGCTTTTGGAACCAGAAGCAGCTGTATCAGCGTCAAGGGTTAAAAATTGCTGATCAGGTTGTGCTGTTACCAAGCTCTCAACGGCAACATCAGGTGACCTCAACTAGAAATTCCCAGGTGTTTAAGCAAAGTTACTATGGCTTGGCAAGTGATAACTTGCTCACAATCCGTCAACGAAGAAAGATGACTTTCGCCATGCCAACAGCGGTGACGTTTCAAATGCCAACCACCAATGTAGGTTTGCGGGATTTGGAAAGAAAAGTTGACCGACTGCCCTTCCGGTGGCTAAACCCGGCAACTCAATTGGACGCGCAAGTTAAATTTGGTTCCGCCAATTATCATTATCGAAAGGGAACCTACTTTCTGAATGGCAGTCCAGTGGATGTGGGCAAGGCCGGCAGCCGTCAGCCCGAGGAGACAACTCCCGAAACGGTGACCGGATCCTTAAACCACTTTTTCAAATTTCAGTCACACGTGTTATTAATTTTATTTAGCGCGATTTTGGTCGTCCTGCTGGTTTTTAT
The DNA here is from genome assembly GCF_030361045.1 of Lentilactobacillus sp. TOM.63. Lineage (NCBI taxonomy): Bacteria > Bacillati > Bacillota > Bacilli > Lactobacillales > Lactobacillaceae > Lentilactobacillus > Lentilactobacillus sp. TOM.63. The sequence goes on along the minus strand of NZ_JAUCAP010000029.1, from coordinate 1,607 downwards.
TGTGATTGGCAGAAAAATTTATGTGGGAATGTTCAAAAGATAGAGTGCGAAAGCAAGCGGTTAGCAATCGGAATGTAAGTCTTCTTTGGAGAAAATTCCCGGTTTTGGAATTTTTTGCAAAGATGCTTACATGTAGATTGTTGCTTGATTGAGCACATTTCAAATCAGAGTGTGAAAGCAAGCGATTAGGGGCTGGCATATAAAATCAATATTTGGACAATTGGCACATTCAATGAAAGAGGGGATCCATCATTTCGATTCTGGATGCATTTTTGTTAGTCGCGATTATTTCCATTTGGGGTATTTTGATCATTAACCTCGTACTCACGATAGCCGGCTATACATATTATTTAAAATGGGCACATACCAAAAGACCCCGATTACCGAATGAACCACCTTTTGTTTCAATCATGGTGCCCGCTCATAATGAGGGTGTCGTGATCGTTAAGACGGTTCAGGCCTTACTTGATTTTGATTATCCCAAATCACGGTATGAAGTCATTGTGATCAACGACAACTCAAGCGATAATTCCGCTGAATTGTTAAAAGGGCTTCAGGACTTGTATGCTGATCGTCAATTGGTCGTCATTAACACAGATCAGAAAACGGGCGGTAAAGGTAAATCAAATGTTTTAAACATTGGCTTGCGAGTTGCAAAAGGGACCGTGATTTCAGTCTACGATGCCGATAACACGCCTGAAAAGGATGCCCTTTCAACTTTAGTGGCGGAATTGCTGCAGGATGAGCAGGTAGGCGCTGTAATTGGTAAGTTTAGGACCCGAAATAAGAATGCCACGATTCTGACGAGATTTATCAATATTGAAACGCTGGCCTTTCAGTGGATGGCCCAGGCAGGACGCCGGCAATTGTTTAAATTGTGTACGATCCCGGGAACCAATTATGTTATCCGCAGATCTCTCCTTGAGCAGGTTGGCGGTTGGGATGTCAAAGCATTGGCTGAGGATACTGAAATTAGTTTTCGGATTTATCAAATGGGCTATCGCATCGAGTTTCAGCCCGCAGCGGTGACCTGGGAGCAGGAACCCCAAACTTTGAGTGTTTGGTTTCATCAACGAACGCGCTGGGTGAAGGGCAATATTTATGTCATTTTAAAGAATATGCATTTACTTTTTTCAAAAAGAGCCCAAAAAATTCGATTTGATTTATTGTATTTTGCATCGATTTATTTTTTGTTGATGACATAGTTAATCCTTTCAGATACTGTGTTTGTTCTATCGGTGGCCGGATATGCTCATTCGGAATTACAGGGTTTCAGTAACGTTGTCTGGGCCTTTGCGGTTGTGTTGTTTGTGATTAGTACATTTACGGCGATCACAACTGAGAAGGGTGAGATGACCGGATCAAATTTATTGTTGATAATGATTATGTATCTTGTATATAGTCAAATGTGGTTGGCTGTGGCAGCATACGGAATGGTGGGGTATATTCGTGAACAAATCTTTCATAAACAAGCGAAATGGTATAAAACCGTTCGCTATAAATAAAATCGTCATTTGGGCTGGGTTGATGTGAAGTGCCCTACAATTGTTAGACAAGTAAGTCTAATGATTATGGGGCTTTTCTTGTGACAAAATATAGTAGTCAAT
>NZ_JAUCAP010000028.1:0-33221 GCF_030361045.1 Lentilactobacillus sp. TOM.63 | reverse complement strand
GCGGCCATTTTAACTTCATAAGGAAACATAATAAAACCCCTTGAATTAGATTTCTCCAATTCAAGGGGTTCAGTTCATTTTTGGAATAGTTGGTCTTTTTCGTTAAATGACAGGACTCAGCCGCTAAAGCTTGAAGTGGTTGTGAACTTTCTTCGGCTCTGTCTCTACCAGTACATTACCGTTATGAATGGAATACAGAATCTCAGACCGTTCATTTAAAGCATTATAAAAATTATCGTTGTTCATGATAATGCAATCGGCAGGTTTGCCAACTTCAATCCCATAGTGGTCTGTGACGTGCATCGCCTTGGCCGCATTGACGGTCACAAATTTGTATGAATTCATAATGTCATCGTAGCCCATCAAGTGGCCGACGTGAATTCCCATCTCAACGGGATCCAGCATATTGCCATTACCCATCAGATACCAAGGGTCCTTGAGATCATCCTCACCGAAGGCAACGTTAATGCCATCCGCATTGAGCTCCTTGACCCGGGTCATCCCCCGGCGCTTTGGATAGGTGTCAAAGCGGCCGCCCAAGTTGGTGTTCACCAATGGATTGGCAATGAAGTTAATATGAGACATCTTCAACAATCTAAAGAGTTTGTAAGCATAGGCATCGTTATACGAGCCCATTGCAGTGGTGTGGCTGGCGGTCACTTTTTCGCCCATCCCACTTTCCAATGCCAAGGTTGCCAAAGTTTCCAGACTGCGAGATTGAGGATCATCGATTTCATCGCAATGCACATCGACTAATTTACCTTTTTGTTCCGCCAACTTCATCAAGAATTGGAGTGAAGCCACCGCGTATTCATGGGTAAATTCAAAGTGAGGAATCCCCCCAATTACGTCAGCACCCATATCGGCAGCCTCGGTCATCAGCTCTTTGCCATGAAGAAACGACAAAATTCCTTCTTGCGGAAAGGCAACCAATTGCAGTTCAACTTGATCTTTGATTTCATCACGAACTTCAATCAAGGCTTTCAGAGCGGTCAAATTAGGATCGGTAACGTCAACGTGACTGCGAATAAACTGAATCCCGTTGGCAACTTGAATCTTGATCGCTTTTTTGGCCCGAGCCTTCACGTCTTCAACTGTGAGTTTCTGCTTCCGCTCGCTCCAGATCCGAATCCCATCAAACAGAGTACCACTTTGGTTCCATTCCGGATCACCGGCTGTCTGAGTGGCATCCAAATGCACGTGCGGATCCACAAATGGCGGTAGCATCAATTTATCAGTGACATCGATCACTTTTTCGCCATCAGTTGCTTCAATTGAGGGCGAAATGTTAACGAATCGGCCATTTTCAATTCGGACATCTTTTGTTTGGTCATCATTTTGAATATGAACATTTTTAATTAACATGTTAATTCCTCACAATCGTTATTTTCACAACTATTATAGCGTATTTTCGGATTATTCGTTGGGGCTTTTTGAGTGGAATGTGAGATAATGAACGCAGACAATATAATCGAAAGGTTCTGATCCATTGGCATCTCGTTATCGACTTGCTTTACCACAAATTTTGACACTGGGATTTTTAACAATCATTTTGATCGGTACCATCCTGTTATCATTACCAATCTCCAGTCAGTCTGGCCATATGACCGGCTACATCAATTCGTTTTTCACCGCCACCTCTGCCACCTGCGTCACCGGAATGACGGTCGTGAATACGGCTATCCATTGGAGCCTATTCGGCAAAATCGTCATTTTGATGCTCGTCGAGATTGGCGGTCTGGGCTTCATGACATTTGCGGTCCTGCTATTTGTTTTCATGCGCCGTAAAGTTGACCTGACCACTCAATTGCTGACCCAACAATCGCTTAATTTGCAATCATTCGCAAATACCCGGAGCGTTGTTTTTCTCGTGGTCCGGTTATCCCTGGCGATTCAATTGTTGGGAACGGGTCTGATTTTCATTGACTTTTATCCCCGCTATGGGTTCGTCAGGGGGCTGGGGTACAGCATTTTTCATTCGATCAGCGCCTTTTGTAACGCGGGCTTCGATCTGTACGATAATAGTTTGGTTCGGTTTCAAAATGACCCTTACCTGTTGTTTGTCTTAACCCTACTCATCATTTCGGGATCGCTTGGATTTCTGGTTTGGAAGGATATCCTTTTCTACCATGAAGATCATTATTTAAGCCTGCACACTAAATTAGCGTTAACCACTTATTTAGGATTGATTGTGATCAGTTTTATCATCTTTATGCTGACCGAAGCTAACTTCAGCAGCCAAAACCACTTGAGCTTCTTTGACCGGCTGATGAATTCTTATTTCTTCTCGGTGACCCCCAGAACGGCCGGATTTTATACGGTCCCGTTAAACAAGATTTCAATGGGCGGAATTTTCTTCACCATGATCCTCATGTTAATCGGCGGAACTCCCGGCTCAACTGCTGGTGGGATTAAAACCACCACTGTTGGCATTCTGCTCATCAGAGTTTGGGCAACCCTTAGAGGGAAACGAGATGCTAATTTCTGGGGCCGCAGATTTACGAACGATAATGTGTCAAGATCACTCACCCTGGTATTCCTGGTTGCCGTTGTACTTTCAATTGCGACGTTGATTTTAACCTTCACTGAAAAAATTCCAAGAACATTTGGGTTGGAGTATATCCTGTTTGACGTCGTCTCGGCATTTGGCACAACTGGCTTCACTTTGGGACTAACCCCACATTTGAGTATCATTGGCAAATTGATCTTTGCAGCCCTGATGTTCATGGGCAGAGTCGGCATTTTCACGGTGATGTACTCGTTGCTAACGTCAAAGGGGCCAGAAGATGCCTTTCGATATCCGGAGGAAAATGTCATGATCGGGTAAGTGTGCGCAACAAAGCGGTTAATAACCGGAACGTAAGTCTCCCATAGTGTAAGCCCTGGGCTTTGGGCTTACACTATGGGTGCTTATGTGTAGGTTATTGCTTTGTGGAGCATTATTCCACTATGTCGCCTAGAAGCTTACACAGGCTGGTGCTTATGTGCAAACTTTTGCTTTGCGGAGCAGTCTAATCTGGGTTATCGACTAACAGTTATAACGCCTCTCCACCACCAAATTAATCAACAAGGAGCATTCCTACATGAAAAGCAATTACGCCGTCATCGGTCTCGGCCTCTTTGGCAGCAGCATCGTCAACACTTTGCTAGCCCATAATCAAGAGGTTCTGGTCATTGACAAAAATGAAGAACTCGTCAACGAATTTCGGGACGTCGCAACCGAGGCAGTCGTCGCCGACACCCAAAATGAATTAGCCCTCAAGCAACTTGGAATTGGCAATTTTGACAATGTCTTTGTTGCCATCGGGACTGATTTGGAAGCCAGTATTATGACAACCATGATTTGTGAGGAACTTGGGGTTAAAAAGTTAATCTGTAAGGCTGAGAATGCCCGTCACGCCAAAGTCTTGGAACGATTAGGCGCTGATGAAGTGATCCAGCCTGAACGCGACATGGGTAATCGAATTGCCCTTCACGTGATGCAACCCAAGATTCTAAACGACCTGAGAATTCGCGGTGAATTGGCCGTCGTTGAATTTGAATTAACTAATTCCAAGTTTTTCCACAAATCCCTTCAGGAACTCAATTTCACTAACCGCTACGGTATTCAAGTGATTGCCCTTTCCCACACAAACGAAGCTGGAGCAGAGATTCCCAAGTCCGCCACGGCCATCCAAAAAGGTGACATTATTACAGTCATCGGGACAGAGAAGGACGTCGAAAAGTTCGAAGATTTAGCCACCAAATAAAGAAATCAGTTCACCATTTCCATCTGGACCGCGTCGAGTGCTGACGCGGCCTTTTTCAGTAAATGCGTGCTAAACTAAAGTTAAACATCAACCAAAAGGGGGGGCTCAAAATGGATCAGGTTTTACTCCTAACCATCATTTTGGCAGCAGTTGTGGCAGCCAACATCCTTGCGCGCCACGTTTCAGTTATTCCGCTGCCATTCTTTTTAATTTTGTTAGGATTCTTACTTGCCGGCTTGCCGGTCTATAACAACTTTCATCTGGATCCATCAACTTTTGCCCTGGCGATTATCGCCCCAATGCTGTTTAATGAAGCCCAAAATAGCTCACGGTTCTGGATTGGGCGATCAATTACCAATATTCTGTCATTAGCGGTTGGGCTCGTCGTGTTCAGTGTGCTGGTTATCGGCAGTGGCTTGCATTTCGCCTACGCGTTCCTGCCGCTAAGCCTATGCTTTGCATTATTGGCAATCGTCACGCCAACCGATGCTTCGGCCGTTAATTCAATTTTCGAGGCCAACCCGATCGCTGAAGAACAAGCAGGGATCCTACAGCATGAGTCTCTGTTCAATGACGCCGCCGGGATTGTCATCTTTGATATGTCACTGACTGCCTTTATATCAGGCTCGTTCTCGTTAGACTATGCTGTGTTCTTATTCTTATGGGAATTTCTCGGTGGCCTGCTCTTTGGTGGGTTGATTGGGGTTTTAATTGTCAGTGTTCGGTTATTTTTAATTCGTTATAACGATGATACCCCATTGATCATGGTCTTGATCCAACTTCTTACACCATTTCTAGTTTATTTGTTAGCTGAAAAGCTAGCGTTCTCTGGTATTTTGGCGGTGGTAGCAGCCGGATTGGCTCAAGGATCTGAACGGGATAAGCTGCGGCTGACGTCTTCTCGGATGCAGGTGGTCACCAGCAACGTCTGGGAAATCATTTCGGGAATGCTGTCAGGGGTGGTCTTTGTCCTATTGGGCCTATCACTTCCTGAAGTGACCCGGGCCATGCATCAATCCGCCAATCCTAATTTCACCATTGTTAAATTGATACTAATTGGAATTTCAATTTATCTTATTAAAGGTGTCATTCGACTCGTTTGGACGCGGTACTTACTCAAGCGGCGGACAAAATCAGCCCATGAATGGCGAGATAGCTTGGTCATGGCGTTAAGCGGGGCCAATGGAACAATTACCCTTTCGTTGGCGTTTTCGATGCCTAACACGATCGATGGTCAGCCATTTATTTTCCGAGGGCCCTTAATCTTTGTTGCAGCGGTGATTATCCTGACCAGCTTAGTGATGCCAACAATCTTTGTCCCCGCTATTTTGCCAAGTCAATCAACCAATCAGCCAAGATATCGCTGGGTCCGTCGCATGATTCAAGCAGCGATTAGCGATTTGGTTAAGGAAAAAGACCATCCGGCAGAAGCTCAGATTGTGATTGATTCACTCCAACAGCAATTGGTCCTCGATAGTACCCCGAACATGCGATTGCGGCGCCAGTTAATGAGTGAGAGTCATCAAGTCGAGCTCGATGCGGTTAAACAATTATACACAGATGATAAAATCACCCAGGAAGAATTGACTTACTACAGTCGCTTTTTGAAATTAAACAACTTTTCTGCCGATGAAAAGATTTGGAAAAATGTGCTGTTGCGGATCCGGTTTAGCCTGCATATTGGGACCTTATATAAAAACCTCAACCGGGCCCAGGAAGCATTTCTAACTGCGCCAGTTGCGTTGGAGGAAGTTTATTGGCGCGAACAATTTGAAAAGCACGGCGAAGACATCCTCCCAATTGAAAAGGCCGGCTTTGATGCGGTCATGAATTTTTTGAAGACCAAGGATCATGAGAGCGGCGTAGAAGCCAATATGGTTAAGCGCTTCTATCGAACGAGGCATCGTCGAATTCATGAACAAGACGTCGATAGCGACATTGTGTATCAAATGTTTATGCGCGCTTTTCACAGTGAATATGAATTAATCCAAGATTCACTGCAAACCGGAAAAATTGATTCGGCACTAGCAGAAAAACTCCAGCAGCGCATTTCAACCGATGAAATGACCTATTTGCAGAATACGGAATTGTTCAAAGGTTAGTATGCGTAGCAAAGCGGTTAGGAATCGGAGTGTAAGTCTCCTCGAACAGAAATTCCGGTTTTGGGAATTTTTGTTCGAGGTGCTTACATGCAGATTCCTGCTTTGCGGAGCATCATTCCTCTATGTAGCCAAATCATATTCATCAAATCAATCAACCATATAAAAAATCCCGACCAGAAATAAATTCCGGTTGGGATTTTTTAATTACTTAGCAGGCGTCTGCTTCAAGAAGTGTTGCAAATCTGCTAAATCTTTGTTTCGCTTAAGATCGTTCTTACGGTTAACTGGACGACGTCCTTGTACGCCGTGTGGATGACAAATACGCATAATTAGACTCTCCTTATTTATTATGACTCTTTATAGATTCCAATAGACTAAATTATTATAATACAACTTGATGGCTGAACGCAAATCAATCTCAAATTTCTCTTTGATTTTTCATTAAATATGGTATTGTTAATAGTTAAGAAACGATATGAGGTGAATTATATGGCAAACGAATTTCCACAAGCTCTAACAATTGCAGGTTCAGATAGTGACGGAAGTGCCGGGATGCAAGCTGATCTCCACACCTTCTTTAGGCGCAAGGTTTATGGTACCTCGGTTATGACTGCTTGTGTTGCCGGTAACAGTTACGGTATTCACGACGCAGTCAACTTACCTACTTCATTTATTGACAACGAGTTCAAGGACCTTGCCGACGACTACCATGTTCGAGCGAGCAAGACGGGGATGCTTTCCGACTCTGAGCTGATTCGCACGGTGATCAAGAATTATCAGAAGTACGATTTTGGCCCATTAGTCGTTGATCCCGTTATCACCACCAAGCACGGCAACATGTTGCTCGAACAAAGTGCCTACAAAACGCTGCGGGATGAGTTAATTCCCCTTGCCTACGTCATCACGCCGAACTTTTTTGAAGCTCAGAAATTAGCTGAGATGGAAATTAAAACTGAGGACGATATGAAAGCAGCTGCCGAGAAGCTCAAGCAACTCGGAGCCAAAAATATCGTTCTTAAGGGCAGCCATCATGACCCCCATCAAACCAAAGTATCAGACTACATTTTACTTGAGTCTGGCAAGAGCTTCTGGCTGACTGGAGACTTCTACCCAACTGAACGAAAGAACGGTACCGGCGATAGCTTATCAGCCTGTATTGCGGCTGAATTAGCCAAAGGAACCGATATCGAACAAGCTGTCCGAATCGCCAAAAAGTTTGTCGACGTTGCCATCGCCAATGAAATTCAAGTTGGTCATCAATTTGGCCCAATCAATCACTGGGCACCGGCTGACGAACTTTAAACAGTCAATCAAATTAACTGGAACCATTTCAAAATCATGCTATCATTTTGTTGGGTAAAATTCCCACATTGGACTTCGAGTCCGCAGCCCTAATTGGCGCTTGCCGTCGGATAATAAAGGGCCATGTCCTTCAGCTTCTACTACATCAAAGAAGCAAGGCAGTCATCTTTTAGGTGGCTGTTTTTATTTTGGAAACCTAGTTGTTACACATCATTATCGATAATTGATTGGTATCGGCATTTAGCCAACTTTAAATCCCTAACAAAATCCCAATGAATTTTGTTAGGGATCAAATTTATCATGAAATTATACGTTAGCATAATCATTATTTCTTTTGATCAAAACTGTCATCCCCATTTTCTAGAAGATAACGTTCCACTGCTTGCTGATCTTTGATTTCTGGAATATTAGATGTTCGGACTTCTCGGGCGATCTCAAAGTTCAGCTGATCATTGTTGGACTGGGAAAGTTCAAATGGTACTTCCCCTCTGCAACAATTTTTTGAGTAAGGCTTTAATTGATGTCGCTTGAGAAATACCAATGTCAGCCAAGACTTCATTCACATCATCATAGAGATCCTGATCAACTTGAACCTGAATTCTCTTTTTGCCTTTCGTTGCTCGTGACATTTTGATCACCTCGATAATATTCTATCAAAAATGGATAACAATCTCTTCTGGATGATCTTTTTTAGCTCGGAAGATCCCTGGCTTTAGAAGGCTGCTTTGTTACGTTTATTAATAACTTTTTAGAGTTAATAATTCTTATCAATGGCCGCATCCCTACCACTTATCTGGGCTCCAAATCCGCTCATCAATCTCATCTTGAGCCTGGCGGATTCGTTTGTCCTGCTCGTTAACCAGCGCTTTGGCGGCCGTTAAAACCGATCGATTGATAAATGAGGACTCCCCCTCTTTCAGTTGCCCGAGTTGATTTTTTAGCCAGTCATTTGTCTCACTCATCTTATTCCTCCTGATCACGAATCATTTTAATGTTTACTTTTAGATCATCAATTTGGTCCTGCTGAGCCTCGATTGAACCAATGATGAGGTCCAACTTCTGCTGGTCAGCCGCCGACTTTTCCTGTTTCATATGAGTCAATCGGTCAACCAACCATTTCTCCCGATTGTCTAGACTCAATGGCATCTGAGCACTCACATACTGTAAATAATCGACCAATAACAATTCTTTTTGATCTTCTTCCAGGTAGCCGAACTGATTCACCACAAACGGTTTCAGGTAAGTCATCCCGGCCTTATTGGCAAACGCTTCAAACGGCCGCAACAGTTCGGAAATCGTGAAGTGTTCACTGCCACCCGCTTGAAATTCCGCCTCAGCATCGCCTAAGGTGACCACAATCCCCAGTTCTTTGTTCCGCAGCAAATGATTAGCCACCACAAATTTCCGGGTAAAAACATCATCCATGTATTGCTTCAAACTGGCCGGTGATGAATACCAATACATCGGAAATTGGAAAATAATGCGTCTGTATTTTGTAAGCTGCTGCTGTTGTTGCTGGATAATATCTATTTTAGTTTCCTTATATAGGTCATCGATATACTCAAAATCCACATTTGCTTGGGATTTTCCAGCAGTTTTTAGAAATTCCTGAGTAGCCGAATCCGCTAACTTGGGATGGGAAATTAGAATTAATGTTTTCATTTTTGACCTCTTCAAAATTCTTTTAATTTTTAGTGGGAAGCGCTTCATTTCTATTGTAAACTATGGGCAGAAACTAACAAAGGAGGATTTGCTATGTCAGAATATAAAGCTCATTCAGAGTTGCGCAACATTGGTGCTAAGACCGTCCATACCGCTCGCCTGCATCGATTCACATCGGACACGCCAACTGAACATCATGGCACCGATACTGGCCCATCACCCGTTGAGTATTTGTTAGGGGCATTGGGCGCATGTTTGGGTGCCAGTGCCGCCGGTTACGCGCACAGTCCCAATTATGATATTAAAATTGAAAAGTTCGCTATGGATTTCATTGCCGAAACAGAACGCTATCCAGATAAATCATCAAAAGTAACCAAAATTCATGTCAAAATTGACTCCAAAACTAATTTAAGTAAGGAAGAAAACGAGAAGTTTGTCGAGAACGTGATTCATATTTCAACCATTCATAACACCTTACAGGATTCAGTTGAGTTTTCATTTGAAATTAGTAACGATTAGTTTAGATAACAAAATGTGTTAGCACTCTAGACTATGAGTGCTAACTTTTTATTGATTTATTTGAATATTTATTTTAAAACGCTGATAATACAACGTTTATATCAATAATGTTCTGAACACATTTCTTGAACCCATTACATATATATGATATTATATAGTTGTTCGAGAGGGGAACAAGGATTCCCCCACTGGAACGTTTTTTAAAATTCAGATAATTAAAGAGTGGGTTCTCTAGGCTGAAATTTATAAACGCTTGGATTTGCTTACTCTTTTAGGACAGCTCCGCAAAGCAGAAGCTTCCACCTAAGCACCTTATCCAAAATCCCAGAAGCGGGGATTCCTGAATAGGGCGACTTAGGTTCCAGTTTCTAATTGCTTTGCTCGGCTCACTATACTAGGACAACTCTGCAAAGCAACAATCTGCGCGTAAGCACCTCTGAGAAAAATTCCAAAACCAGGAATTTCCCTCACAGGAGACTTACGCTCCGATTGTTAACCGCTTTGCTCCGCTCACTAAATTTTATGGGGGTATGCATATGAATAATGATATTTTCGGTGATGATGGTTTTGATGACATTTTCAACGACCCGTTCTTCAAGCAAGCCCTTGGAGATTCTAACGGCCGTCAGCAAATGCGCCAGCAACCCATCCAGGTACAAGAACGCCAACCTCAAAATAAGAAAACATTGTTAGACGAATACGGCACTGACTTAACCCAGATGGCTAAAGACGGCAAGCTGGATCCGGTTATCGGCCGTGACAAAGAAATCGAACAAATGGAAGAGGTCCTCAGTCGTCGGACTAAGAACAACCCTGTTTTAATCGGTGAAGCCGGGGTTGGTAAAACGGCGGTTGTTGAAGGCTTAGCCCAAAAGATCGTTGCCGGCGATGTTTCAGAAAAGTTACTTAATAAGAAAATTATTTCGATTGACGTTGTTTCACTAGTTCAAGGTACTGGGATCCGTGGTCAGTTTGAGGAACGGATGAAGAAATTGATCGATGATGTTTCAAAAGACAAGAATGTGATCCTCTTCATCGACGAAATTCATCAAATCATTGGTGCCGGATCAACCGGTGAAGGTGACAAGATGGATGCCGGCAACATTTTAAAGCCTAAGTTGGCTCGGGGTGACTTCCAATTAATTGGTGCTACGACCAGCAATGAATATCGCGACATTGAAAAAGATCAAGCCTTAGCTCGTCGGTTCCAACCAATTATGGTAAATGAACCAAGTGAAAAAGACACGTTAACGATCATCAAGGGCTTGGCACCAAAATATGAGAAGTTCCACCATGTCACTTATACCGATGATGCTTTAAAGGCTGCTGTTTCCTTGAGTAACCGTTACATTCAGGATCGAATGAACCCTGATAAAGCCATCGACTTGATTGACCAAGCCGGTGCCAAAGTTGCCATGGGCTCATCATTGACGAAAGACAAATCAACTTTGCAGCAAGAAGCTCAACAGCTTGAAAAAGACAAGCAGGCTGCTTCTTCCAAGGATGATTTCGAAAAGGCCGCTCAATTACGTGACAAGCTTGATCAGGTCAATGATCAAATTAAGAATATCGATAACGGCACTAAAGTTGAAACGCCAAAAGTCACTCCTGAAGTCATTCAGGCCGTTGTTGAACGTATTACTGGTGTCCCAGTTACCGATGTTAATAAGAACGAAGTCAACCAGCTCAACAATCTTGACAAGGACTTGAAGAAAGAAGTTATCGGCCAAGATAAGGCATTGGATGCCATTTCAGCGGCCATTCGTCGTTCACGAGTTGGCTTTACGGAAGGCAATCGTCCAATTGGCAGCTTTCTGTTTGTCGGTCCTACCGGTGTTGGTAAGACGCAAACGGCTAAAGCCCTTGCTAAAGAATTATTTGGCACGACCAAAGCAATGTTCAGGTATGACATGTCAGAATATATGGACAAGATTAGCGCAAGTAAACTAATCGGTTCAGCTCCTGGCTACGTTGGTTATGAAGAAGGCGGCCGACTAACCGAACAAGTTCGTCGTCACCCATACAGCTTGATTCTCATGGATGAAATTGAAAAAGCTCATCCAGATGTATTGAATCTGTTGCTGCAAATATTGGATGACGGTCGTTTGTCCGATGCTCAAGGCAGAACCGTTGACTTCAGCAATACCGTCATCATCATGACCAGTAATGCCGGTCAAGGTGCCAATGACGACAAGCAGAACGTCATCGACAGATTAAAGCCTTACTTCAAGCTTGAGTTCTTGAACCGAATTGATGATATCATCCAATTCAATTCATTAACCAAGCCAGACTTGTTGAAGATCCTTGACCTGATGCTCAACGATTTGAACGCATTAGTTAACAAGTCACGAGGCATTCACTTCACTGTAACTGATGATGCTAAGAATCAATTAGTCGACATGGGTTACAGCAAAGAACTTGGTGCTCGACCAATGCACAGAGTGATCACCAAGGAAATTACTGATAAATTGACGAACAGCTATCTTGCAAACCCAGACGTCAAGGACTTCACGGTTGGTTTGAAGGATAACGCAATTGATGTTGAACCGGCTAGCAAGCAAGTTGCTGCTTAATCGGCATTAACGCAACGATAACAAATTTAAAGTAGCGCCCGGCTAATTGACGAACGGTTAGTCGGGCGCTATTTGTGTACGTAGTTTCAACTACTTAGAATATTTGGTCGCCAAACATTCCGTAACCTTAAGACTGTTAATCAGCCTATTTTCACGACTTGCCTGTTCAAAGGGCACCATTTTTTCAACCCGGTTCGTCAGCAAAACAACTGCGATCAAAACAGCCATTCACATTTACTAATATGGTCTCTCCGAATCAAACCAAGAGCATCTGTGATATCATATCATTAAGGATGATCAATTATAGATGCAAGTAACCGATCAGGAAAAGTTATCCAATTAAGCAAGGAAAAAAATCGAGGTGATTTAGCATGCCAAGTCAAATCAAAGACCCTAAGAATGAACAATATTTAAATGATTTACTTGAAAGCGTCAAGGAAGTGCCAACGTCTGAACTGTTGAATCACGCATTATATGAAAAAGACCCAGCTAAAAAGGCGGTCTTTAAAGCCTTATATGAATACGTTATTGATGAACGGCAATCTAAAATCATTAATCAGAAAGGGTTTGTTATGTAGTGCCTCAACCAATTTACATTATTGTTGCAGGAGTTAACGGGGCCGGCAAAAGCACCCTTTATCAAACAGATCCCGATCTGTTTCTAAATACCCATCGATTAAATGCCGATGAAATTTTGCGAAACAACGGTGGTGATTGGCATCTCTTAAAAGATAATTTAGCAGCGATGCGTCAGGAGGTAACTCTCCTTCATCAAGCCTTGAATCGGCGGGAATCTGTTCATATTGAAACCACGTTAGCTGGAAATGGAATACCCACCTCAAATTAATTCAAAAAGCCCATCAACAAGATTTTGAAGTTTATTTACTGTATGTGAGTCTTGAAAATGTCCAGCTTGCACTTGATCGGGTTCAAGAGCGTATTAATAAGGGTGGGCACGGCATTGCACCAGAACTAATAAAAAAGCGCTACAAACAATCTTTGAACAACCTCATACCAATTAGTGCTGAAGTTGATCAGGTTAAAATTTTTGATAACACCCAAAAATTAAAATTAGTTTACGCTCGGAATCATCAAAAAGTCGTTGAAAACAATTTGACCAGTTTCCCTTGGCTGCCTCCCGAATTACCAATGAAATAGCATTTATCGCTACAGGAATTAATAAAGCCAATTACAACGACACTTATGTAATGGCTTTGTGGATGCCGTCTTCATTGCATCGACAAAATCGTTGCAGTTGACATTGGCTAATTTAGGGGTTATAGTATTGTTAATGTGTTTTAGGTTTCCGAGTTTCAAAGGTACTTGTTTTATAGTTTTATGAAATAACTTCCTTGGAATCACGTTCAACTAGATGCATTAAAAAATTAAGTATGCGCTCAAAGCGCAAGGAGGTTTCATATATTATGAAACAAGGTACTGTTAAATGGTTCAACGCTGATAAAGGTTACGGCTTCATTACTACTGACGATGGTGACGTATTCGTTCACTTCTCAGCTATCAACAAGGAAGGCTTCAAGTCATTAGACGAAGGCCAAAAAGTTACCCTTGACGTTGAAGACAGCGACCGTGGACCACAAGCTGCTAACGTTACACCAGTTGAAGACTAATTATAGACTTTAATAAAACTTTGAAAGAATCAACCAGAAATGGTTGGTTCTTTTTTATGCTTAATTCACTTTCAGCTAACAAGTCAAAGCCATGTGAAATTCATCTCGCATCCCCTTACATATAAGCGTTTCAATTGTAACAAGCCTGTCCTATGACTATACTGGAATGTGGAACATAAATTTAATAAGGGGGAGATTACATGAGTCAAAATGGTGCAGACGAGCTAGTCGATGTATTAACTGACTGGGGTGTCAAACATGTTTATGGTTTACCAGGAGACTCAATCGATACAACGGTTGATGGCTTAAGAAAGCAGCAGGATAAGATCAAATTTATCCAAATTCGTCACGAGGAAGTTGGTGCCTTGGCTGCGGCTGCAGAAGCTAAGCTAACGGGTAAGCTCGGCGTTTGTTTGTCAATTGGTGGTCCTGGTGCTATTCATATGCTTAATGGGTTATACGACGCCAAAATGGATCATGCGCCAGTGTTGGCATTACTTGGCCAAGTCAAATCAAACTTTTTGAATACAGGTTATTTTCAAGAAGTTAACACACCAAAATTATTTGATGATGTCGCCGTTTATAATCGCGAAATTAAAACAACGGCTCAACTGCCAAAAATTGTTGATGAAGCCATTCGAATGGCCTATGCCAAAAAAGGGGTCGCCGTTTTGACCATCCCCGACGATTTACCAGATGAACCATTGAAAAACGAGTATCATTCATCCGCCAAAGAATTTAACGTGCCAGAATCAGTTGCCCCGGCTGATCAAGTACAAGCAGCTGTTAAGTTGTTAAATTCAGCCCAGAAGCCAATTGTCCTGATCGGGAAAGGTGCCCGTGATGCGCACAAACAAGTGAAACAATTTGTGGAAACCTACCAAATTCCATTTATTCAGACCTTGCCTGCCAAAGGGATTATCGCTGACGACCATCCTAATTCATTAGGAAATGTTGGTAAGTTAGGGACCAAAGCTGCATATGAAGCCATGAAAGAAACGGATATGCTCATCATGATTGGCACTAACTACCCTTATGTCCCCTTCCTGCCAAAACCAGGCAAAGCAAAGTGTGTCCAAATCGAGTTGAACCCACTGAACCTGAATCGGCGATATCCAGCTGACGTTGCCATCAACGCCGACGCGGGCAAAGCCGTTTCTCAAATTCTTGCGAGTGGCCTCAAACCAAGTGACGGCAAATTCCTGAAAGCCTGCCAAGAAAGTATGGCAAACTGGAACAAGTGGATGCATGGCAAACGCGCCCTCGATAGCGAACCGATTGCGCCGGAAAGTTTGTTTGATTACGTTCACCAAACAGCTCCTGATAATACCATCTTTTCAATTGATGTCGGCACGGCAACCTCATGGAGTGCCCGTTTCCTGCCAATTAGCGAAAACCAGCAATTCGTGATCTCTGCAAACTTAGGCACAATGGGCTGCGCGCTGCCAGGGGCACTTGCTGCTAAGGCGGCCTCCCCAGACCGGCCAGCCATCGCAATCAATGGCGATGGTGCCTTTGCAATGGTCATGCAAGACTTTGCCACAGCCGTTAAATATCATTTCCCAATTATTGATATTGTCTTAAATAACCAAAAATTCGACTTTATTGAATACGAACAACAAGAAGCCGGTCAATTGAATTACCAAATTGATTTGAAGGATATGGATTACGCAAAATTTGCTGACGCTTGTGGCGGTGTCGGCATCACTGCCAAGAGTAACCGGGAATTCCGGTCTGCGCTTGACCGGGCCTACAAGATTACTGACCGCCCTGTCTTAATCAATGCCTACGTGGCTGATAATGCGCCGCTTCCAGGCAAAATTGTCAACAGTGAAGCAGCCGGCTACATGTCTTATGGCCTCCAATACGTCAGCGAAAAACATAAGTTGCCGGAATTACCCCCACTAAAAGATATTATGAGACAATTCTTCTGATTAATAAGGATTTTGAGTTTTCACTTTACTTACTTATAGTAACTGGTATAATGAATCATACGCTATTTTTAAGTAGTGAATCTATCTATAACTAATAAAGGAGTTTATCTGACCTATGAAAGAACAATTATTAGACCTTGCCAAGAAGCGCCGCTCAATTTATGCATTAGGACGCAACGTTTCTCAATCTACTGACGACATTGCTAACTTGATTAAGGAAAACATCAGGTGGGCCCCTACCCCATTCAATAATCAAACCACTCGGGCCGTTATTTTATTTGGCGACAAGCATGAACAACTTTGGGATATCGTTGCCAAGCGTTTGAAGTCAGAGGTGCCAACCAAAGAAGCCTACCAAAAGACTTTGGCCAAGATCAACGGTTTCAAGTCAGCATTCGGGACTGTCATGTTCTATACGGATACTGATGTTGTTCACCGTTTTGAAAATGACTTTGCCCTTTACGCTGACAACTTTGCCGACTGGTCAGAACAAGCTCAAGGAAACGCCCAATTTGCCGTTTGGACATCTCTTGCCGAAAACGGTCTTGGTGCCAACCTGCAACATTACAATCCACTGATTGATGACGAAGTTCGTGACGCATTCGGAATCCCTGAAAGCTGGAATCTCCGCGCAGAAATGGACTTCGGCTCAATTGAAGCCCCAGCTGGCGAGAAGGAATTCATGGATGACGCCAATCGGTTCAAGGTACTGAAGTAAACTATTTGAAATGTTATTTCACTGAGCACCAAAAATAGGAATCACTTTTTCGTTGATGAAGAAAGTGATTCCTATTTTTTTGCATAAACTTGGAATGGACTATTTCAAAAAACGTAGGAGCTTGTTCTCCGCTACATGGATTAGAACCGTTTCTCCAAGCAGAAGTTGTTCTCCGTCATATAGATTAGGACTGCTCCTCAAAGCAGAAGTTGTTCTCCGTTATATGGATTAGGACCGCTCCGCAAAGCAGAAACTTGCACCTAAGCACCTTCTACAAAAATCCCAAAATCAGGGATTTCTGTAGAAGGAGACTTAGGTTCCAGTTTCTAACCGCTTTGCTCCGCTCACTTTTATTCAGCCAGTGACGTAAACGCCCCATTCTCCAACAAATCGGCCACAAAATCTGGTACCGTATCCGTTCTGTTCCAATCCCGCTGCAGTTCACAGATTAATTGTGGAATTGTAATCAGGTGAGCACCGGCTTGTTCCACCCGTCGTAATGCCGTTTCGTGGGCGATTGTTGACGTTCCGCCGACTGCATCCACAACTGGATAGACTTCAAAGCCTTCCGAAATCGCATCAATTGTTGGGAATGTCAAACAAGCTTCTGTCCATAATGCCAACATGATAATCTTCTTACGGCCCGTTGCTTGAATGGCATCATAATATTCCTTATCTTCCCAAGCATTGATCGAAGTTCGATCATAGGTTGGAATATCGCCAAGTTCCTTTTTAATTTCTGGAGCGGTATCTTTATTTCGGCCAGTCTTCACATTTACTGTTGAGAGCACCACTGGAACATGGTATTGCTTAGCAACCTTTGCAACTAAAGCGGCATTATGAATTAAATCCGCATGTTTCATTGAACCAATCGAATTGATTTGAGTTGGTTGGTAATCAATGATTGTCAGTACCGTATTATCTGAAGCAAGCAGACGGTCGTCCGCACCACGTTTTGCAAAACTTGTCATAATCAAACCCTCCATTATCAATTCATTGCATATTTTGTTTACGCTTACATAATACCCCAAAAGCTTGTGAACTACGAGAATTTCGACTTGCTCAATCCTAGCGTAGCCAAATTATGCCAATACAAATCATTTCACAATGTCAGTAAACCATCCCATCATGATTAGTTGACCAATCTGAATTATCAGTTAAAATTAAGTTGGTTATTTTTTCACAATTATCCCAACCAGATTAACTTGATTTAGGTCATTTTGGTAACTGTCATCATTTATGGAGGATACATTTATGTCAAAGAAAATTGGTGTCTTAGTCGGTAGTTTAAGAAAAGGTTCATATTCCAAAGCAGTTGCTAAAGCATTGGCAACTCAATTCCCATCAGATTATGAAATAGCATTCATCAAAATTGGAAGTCTCCCTTTCTTCAATCAAGATTTGGAAGAGACCCATAATGAGCCGGGAGAATGGCAGGAATTTCGCCGGCAAGTTCAGGCCTGCAACGCATTTGTCTTCGTCACCCCGGAATATAATCGCTCTGTTCCAGCAGTTTTGAAAAACGCCATCGATGTTGGTTCCCGCCCCCGAGGCCAAAACGTTTGGGATGGTAAGCCAGCATTAGTTGTCAGTGTCACCCCCGGAGCCACTGGTGCATTTGGAGCTAATCACGCCCTGCGCCAATCATTGGTCTTTTTAAATATGCCGACGGTTCAACAACCTGAAGCTTATATTGGCAGTGTTACCAAATACATCGATCCAGATGGGAAGATCACTAATCCCGGTGAGTTGAAATATTTCCATTTATTGGCGGACGCCTTGGTAAAATACATTGACCACCTTGGCTAAAGGTATTTGTTGATTATTTCTGAAGATTCGTTCGATCCATTATTAACGAAAGTTCCTTCCCACTGTTCAACTAAAGCAGGGCAACCACTCCGAGATTTGGAGGAATGCTTATGCAAGCAGTATCAAAAGTTGGTAATTGGATGAGTAAGTGGTTTACGTTATTGGTCATCTTATGGGCCGCGGTGAATTATTTCTTACCCCAAGCAAGTTTATGGATCGCCCCAAACACTTCTTATCTATTAGGAATCATCTTGTTTGGAATGGGACTGACATTAAGCAAAGAAGATTTTGCCCGAATTTTGAAACGACCGGTTCCCGTTATCCTCGGAACAATTGCCCATTATGTCATCATGCCTTTTATCGCATTCTTACTTTGCCAGATCTTTCATTTAACTGGGGCAACCGCAGTCGGCGTTATCTTAGTTGGTTCATGCCCAAGTGGAACTTCTTCTAGTGTGATGGCCTACTTAGCTAAAGGTGATATTGCTTTGGACGTTTCAATCGAGGCCCTTTCAACCTTGTTAGCACCAATCATGCTGCCATTTTTACTTCAATTCTACGCAGGCCGTTACGTTGCTATTCCAACAACCTCACTATTCCTGAGTACCCTAAAGATTGTTGTGATCCCAATTGTTTTAGGGGTTGTTGTTCACAGTCTCTTCAGTAAGCAAGCCGCAAAGGTTAACTTGGTCTTGCCACTGATTTCTCAAATTGCCATTCTTGCGATCATCGGTGCTGTACTTGCAGCTAACCACAATGATCTGTTCACCGCTCAAACTGCTTTGGTGATCCCAGTCGTAATGCTCCATAACTTAAGTGGCTATGCACTTGGCTACGTCTTCGGTCACCTGATTCGTCTTCACCAGCCACAACGAAAGGCCATAACTTTCGAAGTTGGGATGCAAGATTCCAGCTTGGGCGCTACGCTGGCAATGAAGTACTTTGTTCCAGCAGCGGCCATTCCATCAACGATCTTCTCAATCTGGCACAACATTTCCGGTTCAGTTCTTTCTTCCTGGTGGCGTCAACATACCACTGAAGAAGTTCACAAGACTGTTAATGCACCAGTTGCCAATAATAACTAATTTAGTATTGAGAACACATATTGTTTTACCCCCTGACCGGGACACATAGAAAAGGATCATTATAATAGGAAGAAACCCATCAAAGTGGATTCGAGTTCATCGACTTTGATGGGTTTCTTGTTGGTTTTTAGTTTTCTTCCTTTGAACTATTCCAATTATAGTAATTAATAGTTGCTTATTTTGAAAAACATGCTTAATTCTGAATCTAGTAATTCTAATTAATGTCTGAAGCACTCATAAAACCCTAATCCCTCGATCTAGTTTTCAAAATATCATGCTGGCCTGTATCAATTAGTACTAAAACTAATTCTTCATTATCAACTCGATAAACAACAATCCAATTATCATAATCACGACCAACATTGCTATATCTACCAGGATGAAATTCACTATACCCTTTCCAAGTGCCATTTAAAGCATGAACTTTAATTCGTTGCATTACATCCTCATCATTCTCAATAATTGCGCCTAAACAATACATAATAAGCTCTACTGGATAGTGTTTCTTTTTAAGCCTCTTATAACTCCTCTTAAACCGTGGAACTGCCCGATATTTCATTCATTTAAGTCCTTCCACAGTTCTTCCAGCGAGTCATAAGTTTTTCCTTCGCCATTCTCAGCCTCTTTTTTTGCAGCCTTGGCTTCTGGTGTATCCAAAAAATTAATAAACTCTACCTCATGATTAGCAGCTTTTGCGATAGAGTACCGCATGTATTCTGATAGCGTAATATCATATTTTGCCAAATATTCCTTTGCTCGATCTCCTAGTTCCTTACTGGCTCGAGTGGAATATGTCTTTTCACGATTAATCTTTGTTGGCATACAGCGCACCTCTCGTATACTATTGTCTTCCTTGCCTACCACTGTTTACATGAAATATTATAAACTATTTGGACTTATTTACAAGGTAACTGATTTTTTGTACTAAAAAACAGCCCACCAAGTCGATGAGCTGCTTGATCTTCGATTCAATTAATAGTTCCCCTGAATAACCAACTTTTTATTACCAGTAATATAGCCACCGTTGCTTAAAATGTATCGACTGGTCAAGTTGTGCTTGACGATCTTCTTAACCTTCAGATGAGCGCCCTTCTTGTAATGTTTAACCTTCTTCGTCAAGTTAACATTGCGATAGGCGTTAACACCTTTCTTAGAAATGATCGTTATCTGCTTATTCTTTGGCATAGAAGCATAGTAAACCGGCACAACATATTTTCGGTTGGCAGTGATGTAGCCAACTTTACCGGCGGTCTTGCTATGATGGTTAACGTCGCGAACTTTGTAACGTAATGCACCACCCTTTGAACGAGCGTAATCAGTTACGACGAACATTGGTCGGTTAACACGTTTGGCTTTGGGATAAATTGCAATGCGCTGACCTTTTTTGAAAGTTGCGTTCTTATAAAGATAAATCTTCTTAGTGGCGTAAACTGCCGCGCCTTCTTTAGCAGCGTAGTTTGGTACCGCCGGTTCTGTGGTGGTCTTGGTACCATTTGAAAAGTTGCTGTTATGACTGGACGTTGTTGCTGCCGGAGTCGTTGGTGTTGACGATGAACCACCGCCACCGGGCACAACGGGTGTCGGATTACCCTTACCAACTGTGATTGTAATTGTCTTTTTGACTGTAACGCTGTTAGTAACCGGATATACATAAGTGACCTGGTAAACACCATCTTTGGTCATGTCAACTTCATTATTGGCAACCTTTATGGCTGTCCCGTTGGCATCAATCTTTTGAACCGTATAGGATGCATTCGCCGGTTTATCGATTTTCTTACCATTTATGTCATAGAACTGTACGTCCTTATAAGCATTCGGATCCCAAGTCGTTTTTGATGATACGGGGTAAGTTTCGTTCTTGGCATCGATTAATTTATGCATGTATAGATAGGCATCCCCTAATGTCCGCCCATTATACTTAGTTTCATTCATGACGATTGTCCCATTATCCGTAAAGATCGATCCGCCAGTTGTTCCTAGCGTAAAGGTATAAGTAGACTGCTCAGTCCCATCGGGCAAAATATTATAGGCATACCCTTCATTATGAAGTTCATCTGTAAGCGATGTTTGACCATCTAATCCTTTTAGTTTAGCTAAATGAATCGTCACACTAGAGCCAGTGTACGCCGCCCCGCCTGCTGGAATTGTCTCACCACGAATGTTTGAATACGTAAAGGCATCCAGATTCCTAGAAATAATTGGCATCATGTCCTGAACATCTGTTGCAAGAATTGGTAATCCATCACTATCATCGACGGTTGCAATGAAGACATTTTTATACTCGGGATTCCAATAATCTATAGGACTAACATATTTACCAAAATGGGCAAGTAACCCAAATTCTTGAGTATTCCATCCTTGACCGTCTGCAGTTCTTTGATTACTAAAATCACTCACTTGCATACCATCAATTGAATTATTAGTTCGTGGTAGAACTTTCAACGGTGTGTTAACCTCAACTGAATCTCCTGGTTCTAATGTGCCCATCACTCGATATTCATAGAGATCTTGCAAGTCGCTTGTATTACCATTCAAATACATATACGAAATATCCACATTAGAGACAGACTGATTCGAACTATTATAGTGTGTCTCTATTTTTGGCACATCATCTCCAGCATATACAACGTTACTTGTGTTGCCATAGTATCTTGGCAAGGAAATAATTTCATTTACAAAAACCGCTTTGTCCGATTTATTCGTTGCTTTAAAATGTTCAACAACACTCTGATAAGTCTGGCTTTCAATAACAGAATCATTTTGATCACCTGATCCAGATAAAGCCGCGTAATTAGAATGCGCCGTGGTTCCATCCTTACCAGTTACAGAAAAGTACAATTCATGTGTAAGATTGTTATACGTAGGTACATTCGTATTAGGTTTAGTCCCAGTGTAAACCAGTGGATTTCCCGCGGCCTTAATCACTGTCTGCGAGTGCATTTCCCCTGCTACGAAACTAACCAATAAAAGTCCTAATAGTAATAAATACTTCGTAAATACTTTTTGACGTTTACTCATCATTTACCCCTCTAACTGCGGATGCCGCAACGAAAATAATGAACGAAAGCGGCATCTATCCCCTCTATTTTTGTAATCTTTAATTAACATGATTATTATTTCATACTTTGATAGTATTGTGAAATATAAAGTTCGAATTATCGAAAGAGGAAAAATTTCATTAAAAGTCAATGCGAGTGTGTAATGATACGTTTCAAACCAATTATCTTTGTCAATGTTTAGCCATTTTAAGTGAACCATTCCTGATGAGGCTGGGCTTACCACTCTCAAATCATCACCATCATCACCGCCCCAGCAATCAATACCGCCAGGCCGATTGAGGCGGTCACTACCTGTTTGCGGTTGGCTTCTTTCAAAACAATAATACCTAGAATTGTTGAGACGACCACGTTTAGTTGAGTCAGAACAAAGGCACTGACCAACCCATTTAACTGCAACGAAACTAAATAGGTTGACGCGGCGACCGAAAAGATTAACCCCGATGTAATATTTCGAAGACCAATTGGATCATTGCCGGGAAATTTCTTCCGACCACTCACGTAAATAATTGCCGCCATTGTCAGCATCCCCAGCGATTGCGGCAAGAAACCATTAATCCCAGCACCTGAGCTGGCATAGTGTGGAAATCCCGAATACCCCCAGTAACCAATGGTCGTGATAAGTAAGAAGCCGTACTCCGATAAATTTTTCAATGAAATTGCTGCTATCCCGTTAGTAATCGCCACACCAGCAATGATGATGACTAATGCAATCAATCCTAGCAGATTAGCCGAAATTCCCTGCCACTCACCAAATAGCCAGCCACCAATCAGCGAGTTACCAATAATTTGAAACGCCGTGGAAACCGGCATCGTCCCACTCACCCCCAGGCGGTCATACTCTCGGTACTGGCCACCCTGACCAATACTCCAGCAGGCACCGGAAATGTAGTAAAGCAAAAAGTCCCTTACATTAACGTCATAGCGAAAAATCAGTTGCAGGACAGCTGCCGTGATCACAATCCCAATACTGGTTCCAAGCAACTGCTGTAAAAAACTGCCACCGGTCACTTTTCGCATCCATATCGGCAAAACGCCCCAGAAAATAGCGGGGATAATTCCAATCAACAAATTCATGGCTAGCCTAACCTCCGATCTGCTTCGAACTCAATATGTATTTGAATTTAGCGTTAATTTTGGATCCATGATAGACATCTATGACAGCCGAAATTTCGTTGTGAATCTGCTCGTATCGACTACGATCAAAAATATTAAGATTCATCAAATCACCCCTCTACTAATCAGCTTAGAATAACCATTATCATCTACCTATCAATATCCTAACTCATTTATACTGTAAGCGCTTATATCTTTACAGAAAACCAAGGTCTGTTAAGAACTAATGGGCAGCTTGTAACTTATTTCGCAAGATACATCGGTCAGGTATTCCAGCTTTTCACAAAAAGAGCTGAGACATTAGTCGGCAAATTATTTATAAATGCAACTCAAGCTCACCATTTTACATTGATAAAACTTGCGACAAACGGCTGATCCCCGCCATTTAAGCAAAAGCGGCGGCGCATTCCAAAATCAGAATGCACTGCCGCTTTTACTTAAATTCTAGGATCAAATCGCCTTTTACCCCAATCTCTTGGGATTAATTTAGTTGGCAGCCACAATGTCGCCGGCTAAGGCACATAAACGGTTGCGAAGTTTATCAGGAACTTGACCAATTATCTCGCCATTACGGGCAACGTAATCATAATTGGGGGTTTGCCAAGTCACAATATAGCCATTGGTCTGACTGTTTGGGTCAAGAATCGGTTCGAAGCCCTTTTGAATTTGACTAGTACCGTGAGTGATGGGCATGACGACCACAAATCCTGTTAACCGATTGTATTGAGAGTTCGATACAACCACAGCAGGACGTCGTGGTTGGCTAGTTGTGTGTCCACCCATTTCATGCCCACTATGGGGCTCAAAGTCTAAGACGATAATATCGCCTTGGTCAGGAAAGGTCATTGTCATAGTTCTCGACCTTTTCTTGGCTCATTTCCAACATTGAAACCAATCTTATCAAGCTGACCACGAAAATCAACATTGTCATATGCGCCCGATGTCCATGGATTTTTATGACTGTGGACGCGCCGGATAATCAAGGTGTCTTCATCAACTTTTTCAATTATTACTTGCTCATTGTTCGAAAAGCCTGTTATTTTAGGTAAGGTCACACTGACCGAATTACCAGTTTTATGCGTTTTTGTTTCCGCAATTTTTAAGTTATTCATCATTAAACCCTCCTTAAGATTTGAACTAAGTATATCGTAATTACAAAGTTATTACAAGCGATTGTCTTGGTCAATACTCGACCGTAAGATGAGCTGGTCCTGATACCTTGAGTGGCTAATCCGTTCAATCAATCGATCAACGGCTTAATCAATTGGTCCCGCGGAGTGTTTCATATCTGCTTAACCATTTCATTTTTAAAGGGTGAGCAAACTTACCTAATCTATATGGCATCTTTATGTCCTCAACTACTTAATTTAAACCGAATTGTGATTGATCAGATCTTTGCAACCTTTGTACGTCCTAACTTAACGGATGCAGGATTTATTAGTATAGATAAAGATCTTAAATCAGCCGTTAGGTTGCGTTTAAGAAACTGCTAAACTGACATTTCTAGACTTTTTCTTCTTATATTCCTTTAACTGTAGTAAATTATTACGACCTTTGTAAGAGGCTAAACAGGATCTTAACAACCACTTTCCCTACGTCACAGATCAAAATTTATACTTTTACAAACAAAATCAAAAAGACATCACTAAACCCGTTACTTTTCCCACACCCATTCGTTATACCTAGTGAAAGGGGGTTGTCATGAAGCTCGATGGTTATGAATCATTAATTAAAAATATCTCGCTTGAGTTGATGCACTACCTGATTGGCCAAGGTGCTCATCAAGAAATTGCTGAGGACGTCATTCAAGATGTCTTTGTCAAAATCCTCAAAATGGACATCATTTTGCCACCCAACGAAATTCGGCCATACGTGTACCGCTTGGCCCGTAATCAGTACGTTGATCAGTATCGCCGGCAAGCCCGGTTTAAGAAGCTATTGCAAGTTTATTTGATTCCGGCAGCCAAACAACCCCGTTCAACAATCAACGGGCCACAGAATAACCGGCTGGCAAAGGTACTTCGGAAACTCAACGATAAGGACCGGCAACTGCTGAAGCTCAAGTACCTAAATAATCAGTCGGTCGACCAAATTGCTTCCCAGACTAATAAAAGCCCGGCAGCAGTCAAAATGCGGTTGTACCGCATCCGCAAGAAATTAAGAAAGGCGTTAGGTGATGAATCAAATGAATAATAAACAATTTGAAAAAATGGCGTTTAGAGTAAAGTTAAAAAGGTGGCTCATCACGATTTTGATTGTGATCGTCACTGTACCAGTCATGTTAGGAATTGGGTACAAGTTTACTCAAAGTCTCGCCGGGCACCAAACTCAGCTACTTAATAATAAAATGGAAACTATCCAAGAAATCGCTGCTCCCAATATTCAGATCAGCGATCAAGCCCTCGATGACACTTCTGTTTGGGGTGGGAAGGTCGTCAGCCATCAATACAAGGAAATCGACGGCTATCGCATTCCGTGGTCCACTGCAATTGGGCAGTATAATTGGTCTTTCAACTGGATTCCAAATACGAGCTTGATCGACACTACCCAGACTGCTGCTTACACTCGATTAACCCAACAGAAAATCCCGTTATTCTACAATGACAATGTCGACAAGCCCAATGTTAAGAAGGCTTTCGAATTACCAGCTGTGTCTAAGATGAAAGGATACGTCGCAGAAGTCGCGGTCACCTTCAAGCACCCCCTCACTTACCAGCAGATTCAAGCTCGGCTGACCCATAATCTCCGAGCCAGCTGGTATTGGATCGGCGTTAGTGGCAAGGCTGACCCCACCTTTGAACAAAATAATTTTTTGGGAATCCAATCAGGACTGCCAGAAGGCAAGTTGACTAAGTTAGACTATCAATATTTCCAAAAATCACTCAAAAAAGTATCAGCTACCACTTTGGATTCATATAATAATTTCTCGCTAAGTAACTATGCCCACAAATACGCCAAGCAACACCCAACGTTAAAGCAGGCTAAATTTGCTGGCGTGATCTTAACTGGTAAGAGTGAGAACTTTAGGACGTTGCGCAATCAATCTTGGATCACCGAAAGTTCCGTAGGCGCCACGATCAAGCGGGTTCCTTATATCAAACCGACTTATTAGCTAACCAACTAAAAATGAGATCCAATTAGCCACTGAAATTAATCAGTCCTAACTGGATCTCATTTTTTACTTACCTTTAGATATAAATCGTGACCTAAGCGTCGGCCTCAACTTTTACTGTCTTAGCCTGCGTCTTCTTTGCATTCTCTGCAGCCAGCACCGATTTCATATAGCCGTTAACATCAAATGTTCCCGAGAATTCAGCCAGATGGACTAAGTTTCTCAAAAAATCATGGGTCTTGGCTTCGTAATGGTATTTCAACCCGAGATCGTAAATATAGCCATTGATATAATCAACCTCGGTCTGGCGATTCTTAGAAATATCTTGGTACATTGATGGGAAGTGCAGTGGGTTGGAAACGGTGCTGACGTACTTAACGGTTTCCCACTCTTCTTGACGCGTATTGAGCAGCGTAATCCCTGCCCGTTCGCAGACGTCAAAGGCCTCATCGATTAATTGAACACCCAATTTTTGGGCAACTGGGGATTGAATATACTCACCCATCCGGATCTTAAACATCGTGCAAAGCGTATTGATCACGGAATTGAAGATGACTTTGGCCATTAATGTGCCTAAGAAATTGGTGGTCAAGTTAGGATTAAGGCCTGCTTGTTGGAATTCATCGACAATCTTATGCGTCATTTCATCCGGTTTTTCAGTTTCGTTGGCGATGTTCATCGACCCGGCTCCCTTAGGGCCAATAAAGTCAACATCACCGGCTTTATTTAAGACGGTCCCGATTAATGCGGTGCCACCAAGCAACCGTTCTTTAGGGAAATATTGATTTAATTTGTCAACATGGCCCATGCCGTTCATGCAAGTGACCACGTACTGTTTGTCGTTAAAAAAGCGAGCAGATCGTTTCAAGAAATCAGCTAATTGATACTGTTTGGTGAAGACGATCAAGACATCTGGATCACCTTTGTATTCTTCCGGGTAGTACACGTTAACCGGCACGAGATGTTTATTTTGACCATCCCGAGAAACGTAGATACCCTTTTGTTTGCGAATAGTCTCAACCTGCTCATCCCAAGTGTCGACAAAATCTACGTCAAATCCTGCTTCTTGCAATAATACCCCGTAACGTAATCCCATGGCACCTGCACCTAATACTGTATATTTCATGTTAAAACTTCCTTTCTTGCTTGGTTATATGTA
The DNA here is from genome assembly GCF_030361045.1 of Lentilactobacillus sp. TOM.63. Classification (NCBI taxonomy): domain Bacteria; kingdom Bacillati; phylum Bacillota; class Bacilli; order Lactobacillales; family Lactobacillaceae; genus Lentilactobacillus; species Lentilactobacillus sp. TOM.63. Next base: position 5,697 of record NZ_JAUCAP010000028.1, on the reverse strand, counting down.
CAAACTGGCTGAATATCCGTTGAAGTTAACGGTGGTGGGGCTCAGGTGATAGATCGGGTAGATGTTTTGGTCAACCGTGCAAGTGGTGCTTTGCTGGGTAGAAAGCTGCACCTAAACCCTCTTGACCAAAAGGTTCTAGGCAACCGTGCCGAATGATGCTCCGCCGGGCAGAAACTTCCACATAAGCACCTCCAACAAAAATTCCAAACCCAGGAATTTCCGTTGGAGGAGACTTATGCTCCAGTTTCTAAGCGCCCGGCTCCGCATACTACAAAAAAAGTCGCCCTCCATCATTTCTGATAAAAGGACGACATTTGGCCGCGGTACCACCTTCATAGACACATTGTGCCCACTCGTTAACTGCTTTAACGGACAAGTCCGAAGCTGGCTCACTCAGCGCTCACCAACTTAGAGGTAAAGCATGAAAGTCACAATCGTTAATTGCTACACCATCTCTCAGCCGCCGAATGGATTTTCTGTCGAAGCGAGTTAACGAAAACTTCTTTCAAATTGATAGTTCGTATTATGAGATATGGATTAGAAAATGTCAAGAATATTTTAGAAAATAATGTGAGTCGTTAACATATATTCCTTTAGTTGCCTGGTTATCATTGGGTTTCACTGGAAAGATTCTTTTTAGTTTTATTAAATTATCTAACATCTAGGGACTCTGTTTTCATTCATCCTTAAACTCCAACTCACCTAGTTCTCAAAAATTGTACAATTGACTGAGGAGATGATTCAAGATGACCCGTGAAAATCCAGTCAACCACTTATCAGCCACTAATCGCGACGAATTTAGAAACTGGCTCAAATCAAACTGCCAAACAGCAACCGAATGTTGGGTCGATGTCAAACGTGGCATTCCTAAAGACACCGACCACTTTTGGTACGTCGATGCAGTTGAAGAAGCCATGTGTTTTGGTTGGATTGATAGTACATATAAACGAATCGTCAAAGCAAGGCCCGCTTCTCAACGATTTGTCCCCAGAAAGCCGAATAGCGCTTGGTCTGAATTAAACAAGGCCCGCTGTCGCCGAATGGAAACGCTAGGTAGAATGACACCAGCTGGTAGGAGGCTGCTGCCGGACATGGATCCATCGCATTTCAAAATCGATCCAAGAATCAAACGGGCCTTGAAACGACGACCGGGAGCCTGGAAATTTTTCCGTTCCTGTCCACCACTTTACCAGCGGGTACGGATCGATACCATTCAAATCAAAGCCAACCAACCCAAATTGTTTCGCTCAAGAATGACCAAGTTTGCCAATGCCTGCCGCGATCATCAGATGATTGGGTCGTGGAATGATGGTGGCCGCCTCAGCTAGAATCCAAATCAAAAGGCCCGATGCCCGTTAACAATTCCGTTAGCGACATTGGACCCTTTATTCGTTTCAAACTAGTTAATTAGATTTTTTACCTTCCTAACTCCTTTCTATTTGACTTGCTTACGTTTCGTGTAGTAAATCGTGCCAGCAACTGCCACCATTACCAGAATGATCACGCCAATAATCATGAATAGTTTGCCGTCATCTTCACCGGTTTGTGGAAGTGCCTGTTTGCCGGTGTAGCCAGCTGATGGTAAGCCTTGTGGGCTAGTAATGCCACTCGTACCGTTCTTACCACTGGTACCATCGCTTGCTGGTAATGCGTCTGGTTCGTCAATTGTCGCACTTGAGTCTGGCTTATCTTCATCTGCTTGGAGTGGTAATTCACCCTCATCAACTTCTAGGTCGTTGTGGTAGCTGATGGTGTCACTGTCGGCGGTTGCCGTGCCCGTCACCGTGGTGCCACTAATTGGGGCGTTGCGTTTTGTGACGGTCGTTGTGTAGCCATCTTTAGTGTAATCTACTTCGGATACTTCATAGCGAGCACCCATTGGCAGAATAAATTTGATCGTTTGCCCGTGTCGTAACGTGAAGCTCGCGTTACCACCTCGAATGTGAATAAAGCCGTCAGTAGTCGTTCCATTGGTCGTTGTCACCGTGTGGAAACTACCATCCAGTGGGTTGCCAGCACCATCAACCGCTTCAAGGTGGAAGTTAAATGCGCGGCTGCGGTCACCTACTTCGTTCACGAATTTGTTAACGTTGAAGGAGCCCATCTCGGCTTCACCATCTTTGGTGTTAACAAATTTCACGGTTGAAGGCATATCTTTGCGACTAACAAACGGAATCGTTTCATTTCCTGACCGCTCATCGTTTGTATTTAAAACATAGCTTGGCGTATACCCGCTGTGACTCGTTTCCAACTCAATTGCCTTAATTTCTGCGCCAACGGGTAATTCTAAAATTTTAGCCTGTTCGTCACTTTTGAGGACGATCTTATCAGTTGATGGCCTATTTTGAAGTCTAACACTACTAATTTTGCCATCTGTAAAGGTCACTGTTCCAATCAGGTTATCGTTTCCAGCGGTTGTCAGCTGGATATCGAAGATGCCTTTCAGTTTTCGACCTTCCTTATCCGACCCCTGCACATCAAATTCAAATTTCTTTTCATGGTCATCACTGGTTAAATTGGTTCCCTTTAACTTCTTTTCAATTGCCAGTTCAGATCCGATTGTATCATTATTGAAAATCAACGTTGACAATTTATTCTGCTCACCGGTGATAATGCTATGTTTATCACCTTCGCCCTTTTCATTCCCATAGCTATAAGTGACTTCATAGCCCGCGACATTTGTTTCTAGGATTTCTATATTAAGGTCTTTTGGCATCATGACCGTTAAAATCTGGTTGGCCTTAAGTTTCTCACTAGCAACATAATGCCCAGTCTTTTCATCCTTTACAAACTTAAGATTAAACTTATCACTAGGATCGGTCTTATCAGCTTTAAATTCCTTTTCTGATCCCCAATTCAATCCTTGATTCTTAATTGTCAAAGTAAACAGAAATTCCTTATCTGACGGGATGCCCCGACCAACTGTCTTTTGAAGCTTGAAGGGTACCTGGCCGACTGGCATATTTCTAAAGACAATTGAATTCTTGGCATCTTTTCGATTTAAAGTAAGAGAAGCGTTTGGCCCAACCACCTCGTCTTCGCCATCAACTTGGTTTGAAGTCGCCCATTGCGCCTCGTCGACGTTCTCTTTAACAACGAATTTAACGACCTCTTCTGGTAGGCCCTTGATAATCAGACGCTGATTATCCTCAAGTTTAATTGGCTTAGCTCTGATGGCATCACCATACCACAATCCAGCTGACTCACCATCATCGTCAAATTCAATCTGAATCTCCACATCGTCATTAATTGAGGCCCCAGTAGTGGCATTGACTAAGGCCACATCAAATTTTTTGCTCTTAACAGAATCAGCGGTATCTTCATTACCAGCCGTAACGTCAAATTCGAATAAATCGTCAGAATCCGCACCTTCAACTGTCTTTTCAAATTCAAACTGATTACGGGCATATCTATTGGTAAAGTGAACCAGGCCGGATGAATTAGCGTCCTCCTTTAATTGAAAAATAGAAGTTTGCTTGCCCTGAATATCAGTTGCATCACCGCTTTTCATGCCAGAAATATCATAAGCTGTATCGAACATCTTCGCACCTAATTCAGTTACCCGGTAATGCTGATCATTAGATAGGCCCCAAATCCTATAATTCTCATCGGGTTTTAGCTTGATAACCTTAGAAACGCCTTTTGTGAATGACACATCAACTGTCGGTGTGTCATTTCTTGTAGCTTGATAAGTGCCACTAAAGTCCGCATCAGTTTCCCCCTTACCATCCGTAGCTTCAACTTGGAACTCAAATAATTGATCCTTTAAGCTAGGATCCGACGTGGTGAGTGTTTTCTTTATTTGCAGTTGTCGTTTTTTAGAATTGAACGCTTCGATGTTATACACTCTATCTTCGGCGTTTTCACTCGTAAATTCATCTGATTCATAGACATCATCGTATCCGTGGGCACCTTTAAGCTCAACAACTTTGTACTTATTTACATCTCCGAGCCCATAAAAGGTTGCAATTCCGTCATCATTCGTCTCTGCAGTTATTCGATCCCCAGAATCAGAGATCTTTACCGGTTCCCAACTATCATTAGAACCCTTTTTCCGCTTCTCAAGTCCAAATATGACTCCAGTAATTGGATCGCTAGTTTGCAAATCCTTTTTGCTGATCCTTACAGAGAAATGATCAAATTCCGCCCCAGCAGAAGTGTTAGATTTGACCGCTTTGCCTTGAGTAAATGTTTCACTACCAACTTCTAAAGTGACATTATTTTCATAAGTTATTCCAGCGACATTTCTAGAAACAACGGTATAGTATTCTACCATCAGTGGGTGTTTGTCACCAATCCCTTCAGCAAACTGAATTTCCATTTTCCTCAGATTGTTGGCATACTTTAATTCATAATTATCAGAATCAAGCAAGGCTCCTTTACTGTATTCAACCGTCTCCTTACCACCTTTGGTTACTAAATCCCGTTTTGCCTGATACACTTTCAGCCTGTGATTATCATCCAATGTCTCCAGATGCTTGTGATGATCGTTCTGAATCTCATCAGTAGCTTTTAATGCCAAATCTTTGGTCGTCTTTCCCTCACCATTGACGATTAAATTCCACTTCAGTACTTTCTGCTTTTCACCATTAATAGTGTCTTCTTCAAGAATTCCATCTTTATCAAGCAAGAAGCCGGTATCAAGATACGTAACGGAGCTCTTAACCGTTTTCTTCTCATTTGGTAGCCGAGCAATTTCCAATTTACTGGCAAATTCCCAACCTTTTAGATGCTCGAATTTTTTGCTGGCACTAGTCTCCAATCGCTTAACATTTGAACTGAATTTCAGGACAATCACTGAATATCCATCTTTATAAAGATTTACGGCCTTATCACTAAATTTAATGGTACTTTTCACAGCCTGCTGATTACCGGAGCTTTCTACTGCATCTTCAATGTTAAAATCATTTTGACCCAGTATCTGGGAGTCTATAATTTTAGTACTATCCGAACTCATCTTACCTAACGATACGGTTAGATGACCTTTTTTAAACGCTTGCTTAATATCTTGTAGCAGTAAACTGGTAGATGCCTTTTCATCCTTTCCCCATGCCTTATCAGCACCAACGGTATCTGTAAATGTTATCCCGTCTTCTTTTAGAAGCTTATCAACACTTTTCTCATCAGCAAGCCAACCCCGCTGATTAAATGCGACTGTCCAGTCGATCTTCCGATTATCAGGATTGCTATGAAAATCGGTACATATTTTTCCTGATTTGCTGAGATTATTAGCGACCTCCGTTGGAATCTTTGAACTTCCACTGATGTGTTCCTTGCCTTCGTTGTATTCAACAGTTGCGTGGTTATACAGGTACCCAGAAGTATTTTTTGCCAACTTTGCTTTGTCAATTGGAACGCCAGCCAATTGGACACCAAATTCTTGTGAAACTCGGTTATTGTTATTTTGCTTTGGCATTCTATGAACAACGAGTTTGAAGCCAATTACATTACCTTTTTCATCCTTAGAGGAACCAATGGAAAATGCTGGTTTCTCCTCTCTATCACCATTTACAACCCAGTAAAATTGCCCGTTATAGCGTTCATACCTTATCTCATGTTTTTCGTGCACAAACTTTGCATAAAATTTTATATAATCACTCAAATTGTCAAAATTATCTATTCCTGAATTATTCATAGTTCATTAAAAGCCCGTCAGTTTTCGTGTTTTTTCGAAAACTGACGGGTATGTTTTTATCT
>NZ_JAUCAP010000027.1:0-33351 GCF_030361045.1 Lentilactobacillus sp. TOM.63 | reverse complement strand
AACAAAAAGAGCCCTAATCACAAAGTGATTAGAACTCGAATTTAGTTTCACCAACAACAGTTGACGAAGAGCCTAAAGAAAGGCACCCATTCCAAGAAAACTCAAGGAATGGGTGCCTTTCTTTATTAAACGGTTAAATTAATTTTTTAGTATAAATTTTAAATAAGCAACTGCCACTATAAATTGGGTTTCCACTCCTCAACTTTAACAGTCGCGTAACCAAATTACCACAAGCCAACCGTGGGTCCTACCATGTACACACCAAAAGCCATCACGACTAAACACAAACTCGTAACAGTGTACTTATACCAACCGTGCATCCGGTACTTCTTTGGCAGAGCTTTGGCTTCCAGCATCAGCAAAAGCCCCAACACAATCGGCAGCATTAATGCGTTTAATACTTGGACGAAGACTGCCATTTGAACCATCTCAACATTGGCCAGTACTAAAACTGCGCCAATCACGTGGGCCAAAATATAAATAATATAAAAGCCGGCACTTTTGCGATCAAATTTTTCGTTTAAGCTATGTTTCCAACCAAGCACTTCGGTGATTCCCCAAGTTCCCGCCAATGCGACAACTAAGGCTGCAACCAAGGCACCACCCATGATGCTGACACCAATCAGGATTTTAGCGGTATCGCTGCCGATAAACGGCCCTAAGGCAGATGCCAAATCACCCACTGAACTTAGTGAGGCATGAGAACCGGCTCGGCCAATCGTCGCAGCAAACACGACCACAAAAAGGATCATGATGCCTTGAGTCAAAAAGGTGCCAATTAACGTATCGTGCTTCGCTTTTTTTATGGCAGCCATATTCAACCGCTTATCAACCACGGCACTCTGCTGATAAAAAATCATCCAAGGCATGATAACCGCCCCAACGTTGGCAGCGACCAAATATATGTAAGATGAATGTTTCCAAGGAATCGTCATCAAGCCATTTGCCATTTCTGACAAATTAGGATGAATAAAGAAGATCGCCCCAATAAAAGCCAACTCAGCCAAGCCAACGAGCACCCCAATTTTTTCGGTTCGCCGATAACTACCGGTAAATGCCACGGCAATCAGCAAAACTGTGGCAATTGGAATCGTGATCCATTTCGAGATGCCAAATAATTCACCAACACCGGCAATGCCGACAAATTCCGTCAGTAAGGCGCCCACCGCCGAAACGGCTAATGTTCCGGCAGAAACCCACGCCCAGAATTTGCCAAAATTCTCCCGGATCAGGGCACCGTGGCCCTTGCCAGTGACAATGCCTAGCCGGACGGTCATTTCTTGGGCCATATATAGAATTGGGATCAGCAATAGTTGTGGTAATACCATCGCATACCCCCACTGAGCACCAGATTGGGCCGCAGTAATCAAACAACCGGCATCGGTATCAGCCAGCATCACAATTAGCCCCGGCCCCCAAACTTTAAGCCAACGGCCAACCTTTTCTTTGAGGTCTGTATCAAGGGTTGAATTTGTTACAGTTGTTGCTTCTTTCATAGCGTCACTCCCATCCGTTAGTGAATCCCAAGTTCCAATTTGGCTTCCCGAGACATCTTGTCAATTGACCAAGCTGGCTCCCAAACTAAATTAATCTTGACGTCCTTAACTTCATCGAAGCCCATTAATTCTTCATCAATGGCTTCGTTCAAATAATCGGTCAATGGGCAGCCAGCGATCGTTAAGGTCATCGTGACCGTACATAAGCCCTGATCATCTAATTCAACATTATAAATAAGGCCTAGATTAACAATATCAATCGTTAACTCAGGGTCAACCACGTTTTCCAAAACGGACATTGCCCGGTCTTTAAAAGATCTTTTTTCATCTACTTCACTCATTTTGTGACCTCCTATCCAATTGAGCCTTCCATCTCAAAACTAATCAGCCGGTTTAATTCCACCGCGTATTCCATCGGTAATTCCTTGGTAAAGGGTTCAACGAAACTCATGATGATCATCTCGGTGGCCTTCGCTTCAGAAATTCCCCGGCTCATCAAATAATACAGTTGCTCTTCAGAAATCTTGGAAACTTTTGCTTCGTGTTCCATTGACACATTGTTATTCAAAATTTCGTTATAGGGAATCGTATCACTCGAGGATTTGTCATCCATAATAATCGTGTCACATTCAACGTGGGCAAATGAGCCGTCTGAGTGGCGGCCAAACTTGATCTTGCCCCGATAGTCCACTGCACCGCCATCCTTAGCAATTGATTTGGAAACAACTGATGAAGATGTATTCGGCGCATTGTGAATCATTTGAGCACCAGTATCAGAATCGATATTTTTACCAGCCACCGCAATTGACAGCATCGTGCCCCGAGCACCCTCACCATTTAAATAAACGGATGGGTATTTCATGGTCACTTTGGAGCCTAAGTTCCCGTCAACCCATTCCATAATGGCCCCTTCAAGTGCCTGAGCCCGTTTGGTTTCCAAACTGTAAACGTTGTTTGACCAGTTCTGGATCGTCGTGTAGCGGCAATAAGCGTGAGGCAAAACGTTCACCTCAACCACTGCGGCATGGAGGCTATCACACTTATAAGTTGGTGCAGTACAGCCCTCAACGTATTCAACATGAGCGCCTTCGTCAACGATAATCAGGGTCCGTTCAAATTGACCTGAATTCTCGGCATTCAATCGGAAGTAGGCCTGAATTGGCGTCGTCAAGGTGACACCCTTTGGCACATAAATAAACGTACCGCCGGACCAAACTGCCGAATTTAAAGCAGCGTATTTATTATTCGTCGGCTTGATTAACTTGCCAAACCATTTCTTGAATAATTCGGGATATTTTTGCAAAGCCGTATCGGTATCCGTAAAGATGATCCCCAGCTTCTCAAACTCTTTGACCATGTTGTGGTAAACCACTTCAGACTCATATTGAGCTGAGGAGCCGGCCAAATACTTTCGTTCGGCTTCTGGTACTCCGAGCCGGTCAAACGTTGTCTTAATCTTATCAGGCACGTCATCCCAATCCCGATACTTCTTATCAGTCGCTTTTTGATAGAACTTCATATTGGCCAAATCCAGTTTCGTCAAATCTGGACCAAATGAAGGTTCTGGCATTTTAAGATAAGCGCGGTAAGCGGCCAGTCGATAATCCAACATCCACTTTGGTTCGTGCTTTTCAGCGGAAATTTGGCGAACAATTTCTTCAGTCAGACCTTTGCCGGTAGAATATACCGGCTTTACGTCATCGTGAAAGCCATATTCGTAATCCGTATCCTTTACAATTTCTGACACATCAGTCATGGGCGGTCGCTCCTTTCTCATCTAGTAATTCATCCAGTGCGTGCCAAGCAAGGGCCGCACACTTTATTCTGGCAGGGAATTCAGCAACCGAACCAACCAAGGCCGCGTCACCCAATTCATCATCATCTTTTTCGCTGACTTTTTCACCTGTAATCAAAGCTGAAAAGGCCATGATCAGTTCCCGCGCCCGTTCCACAGATTTATTCATCAGCACCGTTGTCATTAGGCTGGCAGAAGCTTGGGAAATGGTGCAACCACTGCCTGCAAATTTCAAATCAGCGATCTTATCATCGTCAATCTGAACGGAAACGCTGATCACATCCCCACAAGTTGGGTTGCGCAACTCCATCACCCCGGTTGCATCGGCCAGCTCACCGCGATTTCTAGGATGCTGGGCATGATCCAAAATCACTTCACGATATAGTTGATTTAATTTAGCTAATCCCATCGGCAAAGAACTCCTTTACTGCCGTAACCGCCTGAATAAATTTATCCGCATCAGCTTGGGTATTGTAAAAATAAAAGCTGGCCCGCGCCGTGGCGGTCACGTTCAAATATTCCATTAGTGGTTGGGCACAATGATGACCTGCTCGAACGGCAACGCCTTCCATATCCAAACCGGTTGCCACATCGTGGGGGTGCAAGCCAGCCATGTTAAAGGCCAACACGCCAGTATGCTTGTTAGGATCGTGGGGCCCGTAAACTGTGACCCCATCGACTGCTAAGAGCTTTGGGAGGGTATAGGCAACCAGTTCATGCTCATAAGCGTGAATGTTGTCCATTCCCAAGTTCGTTAAATAATCAATGGCACTTCCCAAAGCAATTGCACCACTAATATTGGGAGTTCCGGCTTCAAACTTCCAAGGTAATTCAGTCCAAGAAGCATCCTGGTGATGCACAAAGTCAATCATTTCACCACCAAATTGAACGGGTGGCATCATTTCTAACAGCGCTTGTTTGCCATAGAACACGCCAATGCCTGTTGGCGCCAGCATTTTATGACCTGAAAAAGCATAAAAGTCAACGTCCAAATCCTGAACATCAATCTTCATGTGCGGAGCAGCCTGAGCGCCATCAGCGATCATATACGCGCCGTGTTGATGGGCAATTTGAGCCAATTCCTTAATCGGATTGACCACTCCCATGACGTTGGCAGCTTGGGCAATCGCCACAATCTTGGTCTTATCGGTGATCTGGCGACGGGCACTGTCCATATCCAATTCACCGTCAGCAGTCAAATCGATATATTTTAAAGTTGCGTGTTGCTTTTGAGCAACCTGTTGCCAAGGGACAATGTTACTGTGATGTTCCAACTGAGAGATGACAATTTCATCGCCTTCATTGACCACCAAATTACCGAAACTTGAAGCAACCCAGTTCAAGCCTTCAGTAGTCGAACGGGTGTACACAATTGATTTTCGACTCGCAGCGTTAATAAATTTGGCTACCTTGTCACGGGCCGCTTCATAACTGTCGGTTGCTCGCTCAGCCAGCGTATGGACGCCCCGATGAACGTTGGCATTGTCATTTTGATAATAATTGACAATCGTCCTTAAGACTTGATTAGGCTTCTGGGTAGTTGCCGCGTTGTCTAAATAAACAAGGGGCTCGCCATTAACCTGTTGGTCTAAGATTGGAAAATCTTTTCTTGAATTATTCAGTCCCTTGTCCATTGACTAACTTCCTTTCAATCATTGCCACCATCTGGTCCCTGACTTCTACCATTGGAATGTCTGACAAAACGACGCCTAAAAATCCACGGGCAACTAATCGTTGAGCAACTTCTTTGGTTAAGCCGCGACTCATCAGATAGTACAGCTGATCCTGGTTAATCCGGCCAACACTGGCAGCGTGACCGGCAATCACATCATTTTCGTCAATTAACAAAATTGGGTTGGCATCCCCACGGGCTTTCGGCGATAACATCAATACCCGGTTCTCTTGTTGCGCCTTTGAACCATGGGCACCCTTGATAATTTTACCGATACCATTGAAAACCAATGATGACGCGCCAAGTAAAATGCCTCGCTGAAGAATGTTGCCTTCAGAGTGGGCAGCGTAGTTGGTCACCTGGGTATCGATCCCCTGCGTCTGACGGTCGGTCGAAATCGCAACCGTCTGCATTTCTGTATGAGAACCAATGCCAACTAAATCTGAATCAAAATCGGCGATCGTATTACCATCGTTGAACAGACCAATTGTCCAATCAATTCTGGCATCCTTTTCCAGATAACCACGCCGATTGATGTAAGCATGGGTCTGGGTCGCCAACGAATCCAAAGCAGAAAATTTAACGTAACTGCCATTTTCAGCAATAATTTCCACCATAATATGGGCAGGATTGGCAACTTCACCAACCGTTGCCGATCGTTGAAGAACTTTAAAACGGCTGTTTTCGCCAGCAACGATGACCGTATGGTTAATGAAATTAGTTGCTTGGCGACTATCTTGGAATTGAAGCAGGTTAATCGGATCACTAATTTCGACATCGTGAGGGACATAAAGGAATGCGCCACCGTTGATTAAAGCTGCATCCACCGCAACTAACCGATTTTCATCAAAATGAATCGATTTGGTAAACAAGTATTGTTTGACGAGATCCGGGTGTTCTTGAATGGCGGTCTGCATATCACAGAGGATCACGCCTTTTTTCTTGAGCTTGTCACTTAAGTCTAATTTGGCAACAATTTGGCCAATCGTTGCTAAGTGATAATTTTTGGCTTCTTCGGTGACTTCTTTAGGAACCGAAACATTGATACTGGGATCTGCAGCTAACTTCAATAATGGCCAACTATGGTAGTTAATTTTCGCAAACACCGGCATTTCAAGTGATTCAATTTTTTCCCATGCCCGCCGGCGTATGTCGGTCAGCCATTTGGGCTCGTTGGCGAACGTTGAACTTTTTAACAACGCCGGATTCATATCCAGAACAGCTGATTTTAGCATTCTATCGACCTCCGTTTCCTGCAGGCACATCCTCGTCAACCAGGTCGACATCCAGGCCAAATTCATCTCATAAGCCGGCATACCCCGTCTTTTCAAGTTCTTGAGCTAATGAGTCGTCTCCGGTCTTCACGATCCGGCCACCCATCACCACGTGCACTTGATCGGGATGAATATAGTTCAATAGGCGTTGGTAGTGGGTAATCATCAAGACCCCAAAGTCAGGACTCTTCATTTCATTAACCCCTTTAGAAACAACTTGCAGGGCATCAATGTCTAGGCCAGAGTCAATTTCGTCAAGGATAGCGAATTTAGGTTTGATAGTCATGAGTTGAAGAATTTCATTCCGCTTCTTCTCACCACCAGAGAAGCCTTCATTCAAATACCGTTCGGCCATATCATCTGACATGTTTAAAATACTCAAGTTTTTATCGAGTTCCTTTAAGAAGGCGCGAACTGAAATGGGATCGTCTTCTGGCCGGGTAGCATTAACCGCTGCCCGCATAAATTCTGAGTTGGTAATCCCCTTAATTTCGGCTGGGTATTGCATTGCCAGAAATAGCCCGGCGCGCGCCCGTTCATCAACCGTTTTGCCGAGCAAGCTGACGCCATCTAAGGTGACATCGCCTTGGGTGACCAAATATTTTGGATTGCCCATAATTGTTTCGGATAATGTTGACTTACCGGTTCCGTTAGGCCCCATGATGGCATGGGTTTCCCCCGTATTCATGGTTAAATTAACGCCCTTGAGAATTTCTTTGGTTGTCTTAGCCTCTTCGTCGGCCACACTGACGTGAAGATCTGTTACTTGTAATGTTGCCATGGTGGGTAATCCCCTTTCATTATGTAAATTGACAAATCAAATTCTCTAACCTGACATTTTGACGAATCGTTCAGTTTATGAGAATCATGTTAAAAATAAAATTATGTTTCATAATAGACTTCTAACCCCGATTAAGCAATAACTGATTTTTTATTCATCACATAGCTCTGCCCATTCATAGCTTTAATAACGGTAATGATAACGTTTTGGTGATCACTCAGACTAATTTCATTTTGAAATAAATTCAAAAAAGTTGTTGTTTTATCATAAAATTAGAATATTATTAAAACTATATCTGCAGAAATTACATCCAATTTGTTAAGTAGGTGAAGAAATGAGTAAACTAACGAACTCGGAGAAACTGATGTATTCTCCCAAATTTGAACATGCCGCATGTGGGATGGGCTTCATCACTCAAGTCGATGGCCATCCAAGCCATGAGCTTGTTGAAAAAGCCCTCACCATGTTACAAAGAATGAACCACCGTGGCGGAACTGGCGCAGAGCCTGACACCGGTGACGGTGCTGGGATTCTGATGGCAATGCCGGATGCCTTTTTCCGCAGTGAAATGGCAAAGGTCGACCTGACATTACCAAAGGCCGGCGATTATGCCGTTGCCCAACTATTTTTGCCGCACGACGAGCAAGAACGTGACGCAATGCTGAAAGCTGTCACTCATAAAATGGAAGAAGCTGGCTTCACAGTTCTGTGGACCCGGTCCGTGCCATTCGTCTATGAAAGTTGCGGCCCTGCTGCCCAGAAATCAATGCCAGGATTTGCCCAGGTTGTTTTGAAACGGACTTTCGAAATTAAGCCTGGCCAAGATTTTGAAGACCACTTATATGTTTTGAGACGACAACTCGAAAAAACGTTTGACCGTGAGTCGATGTATATCTGTTCGCTTTCGAGTCGGACGCTCGTCTATAAGGGGATGCTGCACGCTTATCAAGTTGGCTTATTCTTCTCAGATTTACATAATCCAAAAATGAAGAGTGCCATTTGTTTGATCCACTCCCGTTTTTCAACCAACACATTTCCAAGCTGGGATCGTGCCCAGCCATTCCGCTTCCTTGCCCATAACGGTGAAATTAACACCTTGAAGGGTGCCGAAAACTGGATGACCAGCCACGACATCGAAATATATGATGAAGACGATTCAGACTCGGCTAAATTGGAAAACTGTATGGAGTATCTTTATCGTCATGGCCGGACGATTCCCCAATCATTAATGATGATGGTTCCTGAAGCTTGGGGCAAAGGGGCTGACATGCCGAAGAAGCAACGGGCGTTTGACGAATACAACGCTTCATTTACAGCACCTTGGGATGGTCCAGCTGCCCTTTGTTTCACTGATGGGATTCAGGTTGGTGCCTTCCTTGACCGAAATGGGTTACGGCCTTCCCGTTATACCCTGACCAAAGATAACGAGTTAGTCGTTGCCTCAGAGTCCGGTGTCGTTGACGTTGCCCCTCAAGACATCGTTGATAAAGGCATCCTGTCACCGGCCCAAATGCTGCTGGTGGACACTCAGAAGGGTAAGATTTACAAATCCGATGAATTAAAGCACCAATTTTCAGAAGCTCATCCTTACGAACAATGGTTAAACGCCAATCGATTAACCCTAAACAACTTACCAGAAGTTAAATCTGAGCCTAAAGTTTCCGGTGATGACTTACAAAAATTATGGCGGCGCAACGGTTATACCCACGAAGTCATCGAAACTGCATTAATTCCAATGGCTAAAAATGGTGGTGAGCCAGTTGTTGCGATGGGTTTTGATTCCCCATTGGCAGTTTTAAGCATTAAATCCGAATCATTGTTTACCTATTTTAAACAGTCCTTTGCACAAGTGACCAACCCACCCATTGATCCATTACGAGAAAAAATTGTGATCAGTACGACCTTATTCTTAGGGCGTGACGATGACGTGACCAAGGACGTTGCTGGCAACTGCCAAAAACTGCGGATCGACAGCCCAATTTTGACTGACCAAGAATATGCCAAGATCAAAAACTTGGATTTACCTGCGTTAAAAGTGACCAAGCTTTCTCTGGCATACGATTTAACGGATACCCCTAACCGATTGGCTCACGTATTGGAACGCTTATTTAAACAGGCTGAAAATGCCATCGATAATGGGTCAACTATCTTAATTCTTTCCGACCGGCCAGTTCATGAACACCAAATGACGATTCCGGTTTTCCTAGCGGTTGCTGGCTTAAATAATTATTTGGTTCGCCAAGGTAAAGGAACCGAGGCTTCTATCGTGGTCGACACAGCTGAAGCGTGTGAAATCCACCACTTTGCCTGCTTGGTTGGTTACGGAGCCATGGCAATTCACCCATACGGTGCCTTTGCAACCTTGGCTGAACGCGGACTTGAAAAACAAATTCCGAGTTATTGTCAGGCTTCGACCAAAGGGATTATCAAGATTATGAGCCGAATGGGGATCTCAACTGTCGCCGGCTACAAAGGGGCTCAATTGTTCGAAGCAGTTGGTCTGGCTGACGAAGTGGTTGACCAGTATTTTACTGGAACCCCAACTCGAATTGCCGGTATTAACTTGAATCAAATTGAAAATGAATATTACGAGAAATATCAATCAGCTTATGACGCCCATTCAATCGACGATTTACCATCTGGTGGCAGCTTCCAATACAAAGTCGATGGTGAATACCATTTGTATAATCCAGAATCAATTTATCAATTCCAAAAAGCCGTTCGTTCGGGCAGTTATGACGAATATCAAAAATACTCGGCTCAAATGAATGCTGAAGCCCGAGAAAATCCAACGACTTTGCGTTCAATGTGGGACATCAAGCAATCCAACAATCACCCAGTGCCATTGAGTGAAGTTGAACCGGTTAGCTCAATCGTTAAACGATTTAAAGCCGGTGCCATGAGCTTTGGCGCACTTTCTCAGGAAGCCCATGAGACCATTGCAATTGCGATGAATAAGATGGGTGCCCGCAGTAACACCGGTGAAGGTGGTGAGGACCGCAGTCGCTTCCACGTTGGTAAGGATGGCCTGGATCGCAACAGTAAGATCAAACAGGTTTCAACCGCACGGTTTGGTGTCAATACAGAATATCTGATGAGTGCCGAAGAAATTCAAATCAAGATGGCGCAAGGTGCTAAGCCGGGTGAAGGTGGTCAACTCCCTGCCGGTAAGGCTTATCCTTGGGTTGCGAACATCAGAGGTTCAATCGCCGGGGTGCAGTTGATTTCGCCGCCACCTCACCATGATATTTACTCGATCGAAGATTTAAAACAGTTGATCTATGATTTGAAAGAAGTCAATCCCTACGCCACTATCAATGTGAAGTTGGTTTCTTCAACTGGTGTCGGCACGATTGCCGCTGGGGTTGTTAAGGCTGGCGCAAACACGGTGGTGATTTCCGGCTACGACGGTGGAACGGGCGCTGCACCACGAAATTCGACTCGTGACTGTGGGTTGCCGTGGGAAATGGGCTTGGCTGATGCGCACCAAACCCTGGCTTTAAACCACTTGCGCCAACGAACTACCTTGGAAGTTGATGGAAAATTATTAACGGGTCGTGATATTGCCGTTGCGATCATGTTGGGAGCCGAAGAATTCAGTTTTGCGACCCTCACAATGGTTGCCATTGGCTGTATCATGATGCGCAAATGTAACCTGAATACCTGTCCAGTTGGAATTACCACCCAGAACCCTGATTTGAGAAAACTTTATGCTGGTAAACCGGAGCACATCATTAACATGATGCACTTCTTGGCAGAAGACCTCAGAGAACAAATGGCTGCCCTGGGCTATCGAACTGTTGATCAAATGGTTGGCCACGGGGAACATTTGCAGCCCCGTTATGTGCCAGCAGGCAAAGCCAAGACTTTGAACTATGACCGAATGATCAATAAGACGATTACGATTGATCGGAAAGTCAAAGATCCATTCAAGCCAAAATACAATTGGCCTGATCTGGATGTCTTTGCCAAAGCCAGCCTTGAAAGCGGTACTTCAACGACGGTTAACCTGCCAATCAATAACACGATGCGGGCGGTTGGAACCCGGATGGGTGGTTGGATTGGTGCCCGCTTTGGCAATAATGGCTTAAAGCCTGGGTTACTTAAATACCATTACAAGGGAACTGCTGGTCAAAGCTTTGGTGCCTTCATTACCCAAGGCATGGAAGTCAAGCTGGTTGGTGAAGCCAACGATTACGTTGGTAAGGGCCTTTCCGGTGGTCGCTTGATTGTTGCTGCTCCAAAGCAAGCCCGCAACCTGTATACTCACTCCCCAATCATCGGCAACGTGGCCTGCTTCGGTGCAACTGGTGGCGAAGCTTACTTTAACGGCCGGGCCGGCGAACGTTTCTGTGTCCGTAACTCTGGTGCCAACGTCGTCGTTGAGGGTATCGGGAACAATGGTTGTGAATACATGACGGGTGGCGTAGCAGTTATCCTTGGCAGAACCGGCCGAAACTTCGCGGCTGGGATGTCCGGCGGGATTGCCTACGTTTATGATTGGAAACACGACTTTGAAAAGAACTGCAACCAAGACTTAGTCGATCTCTACCACGTTGGTGAAAATGGTGATGACAGCATTTTGAAGAAATTAATTCGTCAGCACTACACTTACACGCAATCAGAAACTGCTAAACAGATTCTTGACAATTGGGAAAATGAGAAACAAACCTTTATCAAGGTTTATCCTCGTGATTACCACAAGATGCATGATTTAATCGACAAATTTACCAAGCCGGGCGTTCCAGAAGAGCAAGTCATCGAAAAAGCCTTCTACACGGCAACTGGTCAGGAATAGGAGGAAATAATCATGGCAGATCCCAAAGGTTTTTTGAAATACCCCCGAAAAGACAATCCAATGCGCCCAATTATGCAACGGGTAAAAGACTTTAACGTGATGGAATTAGACCTCGGTGACGGTGACCGGCGTGAACAAGCCGCCCGCTGTATGAACTGTGGCATTCCCTTCTGTCACCACGGTATCTTTTATGGTGGCGGCCGGGCAGTCAGTGGTTGTCCAAACGATAACTTGATTCCCGAATGGAATGATTTGGTTTATCGCAATCGTGACCAAGCGGCATTTGAACGGTTAACGAAGACAAACTTCTTACCAGATATGACTGGTAGAGTGTGCCCTGCACCATGTGAGGCATCTTGTGTCCAAGCCTTAAATGGCCCCGGTATCACGATTCGAAATAACGAAAAATTCATTATCGAACAAGGATTTAAAAATGGTTGGGTCGTTGATTCTGGTAAACCCCTGCACCGAACCGGCAAAAAGATTGCGGTGGTGGGCAGCGGTCCAGCTGGAATTTCCGCAGCTTGGCGCTTAAATCAACTCGGTCACTCCGTTACGATTTTTGAACGCGATGATCGTTTCGGCGGCCTACTCATGTACGGAATTCCTAACATGAAGTTGCCAAAAGAAGTTGTCGAACGCCGGATTCAAACGCTGCGCGATGTCGGCATTGAATTAGTCGCCAACACTGAAGTTGGCACCGATATTTCCGCCGAGGAACTCAAGCAGAATTTTGATCGGGTTATCATTTGTACAGGTGCACGTCAAGCCCGCGATATGGATGTCGATGGTCGTGATCTTAAAGGCATCTATCAAGCGGTTGATTACTTGAAGATCGCAACCCAGTCTGTGATAGAAGACGGTCCAGCCGCAACTACCAAGCTGAAAGGCAAACACGTTGTTGTCATTGGTGGTGGCGATACTGGTAATGATTGTATCGGCACGGTTATCCGTCAGGGATGTGCTGGCATCACTCAGTTGGAAATCACGCCATCTCTACCAACCAAACGGCAAGCAAGTAACCCGTGGCCAGAGTGGCCGATGGTACAAAAGAATGGCTATGGTCAAAAGGAGGCCAGAGCATTATTTGGCGACATTACGACTTACTCGTCAACCGCCACCGCTTTCTTTGGCAATGATGGTCACGTCGAAGAAGCCGAGATTAGTAAAGTGGATCATTTCAAACCAATCGCTGGCAGCAGCAAGAAGATCAAAGCTGATTTAGTCTTATTGGCAATGGGCTTCACCGGTGCTGAACAGTGGTTGTTTGATCAGTTTAACATTACGGAAAAGAACAATAACTTCACCACCAATGACAGCCAAGTATTTGTCGCAGGTGATTGCCGGCGCGGACCCAGCCTTGTAATCTGGGGGATCCACGAAGGTAGAATGTGTGCGGAGAAGGTCAATGATTCTCTGCAGGTGTTGGCAAACACAAAGGTATAAACAGTTAAAGGCCCCCTACCATAAGTCCTAAAACAAGGACTTATGGTAGGGGGCCTTCACATGCAAACGACTATTGCTTGAAGTATTATTCTAAAAGCAAACACTTATCATCAGCTCACAGGCTTATAACTCAAGCTGTTTCTGCCGGCGAAAGATACCAGAACTACTGTATAAGATAACCGAAATACCGATCATCAGAAACGCAAATAATGAGATTGCCGAAAAACCATTAAATTGATTAAACAAAACACCGCCAACAATTCCTGCAATCGTCTCACCGAAATACATTGCCGCGTTTGATAACGAGGAGATCGTACTTCGCGCATCCTTGGCAGTACTCTGAAGCGTTGCCATAAATAGCGGGAAGATAAAACCATTGACTAAAAATGTGAAAGTAAGCAACACCTCCGCTAACCAGAAAATATGTACGAAAGGTATCACCAAATATAGCCCAATTAGGGCAAGTAATTCATATAGGAATGATCTCTGCAACCCTAACCAATCAACAATTCGACTGCCAAAGAGTGACCCCACCAGATTACCGCCACCAATCGCAATCATCGCCGTTCCCACTCCAGCAAGGGTTAGATTAAAGCTTTTTGTAAACCAGGTTGAAATAAATGTCATCACCGTGAAGGACCCGGTCTGGAAGACAAAATAGGCAAAGAGATGGCTGAGAGCCCGCTTATTGCTAAACACCTTTGTATAGGTTTTAATAAAGGAAAAATGTTCACGCTGGCCAATCTCTAATTCTGGTAAGACAAAGATCAGTAATCCTAACAGGATAACTGCCAACGTTGAAATCACAAAGAATGGCGTGTGCCACGAGACTGCGGCCAGATAGCTACCAATCGGGATTCCCACTAACTGAGATACTGACAGTCCTGCCGTCGCATATCCCATGACTTTAACGATGTCTGCTTTATCCACAACTACTGGAATAGAAGCCCAAACTTGCGGCGTCACAAATGAGGCACTAATGCCAGCTAGTAGCCGAAACAGCAGCATCAATGGGAAATTAAACGCAAATCCACATAAGAATGTCGAAATTGCAAAGGCTAATAGTCCCCAAATCATCACTTTTTTCCGATCCCGGCCATCAGAGATTGGTCCAGAAAATAACGCAAAAACCGCATATCCAATTGCGTAAGCCGAAACCATCCATCCAGAAACTGAAGTCGAGATACCATATAAATGACTGAGCGTTGGTAAAAGTGGAGAAATCAAAAATGTGTCCGTTCCAATTAAGAACATGGTTAAAAAGAAAATGAGCGAATATTTTTTCACGAGGTTACCTCTTTCTATGTGCCCTATTGAATAGCCAAACTATCAAATAAGAGCTCGGCTTGTTTTATAGTTTTATATATATCAAACAATTATTCCAAAAAAATATGCTCATCAAAGAGCACATTCATCATAAGTTTTCCAGTAAACCAGGTAATTCGGCTTCGATCTTGGCAACATTCAAGGTGACATATTTTTCCCGCCCCTGAGTTCTGGTCGTTGTGATACCAGCCTCTCGTAACGTTCTCAAATGATATGACATAGTAGATTTGTCGATTTCAACGTGTTGATTAAGTTCACCACACCCCATTTCATGGCCCACGTCATATAACATTTGAACAATCTTGTAGCGCCCAGGATCTGATAATGCAAAGAAGATTTGCTGCTTAAACTGGGTTTCACTAACATCTGGAGATAATTGTTTGATATTCATAAAACTATCATACAACTCCTTTTTATAATTGCAACCCTAAGTATTAGTTGTAACATGAGGGTGAAGAATAACTAATTTTCGTTACGGCTGATTGGAGGGGTCACCATGGGCTATCAAATGATATTCTTGATTGCATTTATGATGTTCGTCATCGCTGGCATTTTATTGAGTCAAATGAGTCCCTCAAGTTCTGCCTATCAAACGACCACCCCAACCTGGCTCCATGGTCGAACAGCCCAGTATGACATGCAGCTACCAGTATGATCCGATCGCTGGCACTGCTACGCTTCCCACCAATTTGGCTGACCATTACAAGCTTTATAAAATCGATAATGTTCCTGTCCGCTTGAATCACCAAACTGAAATGGTCGTCCCAGCCATTGAACTTAATCCCACTGATCAGCGGCTCACAAATCAATTACGCAACCCAGCAAATAATTGGTTGGAATTTCCAGAAGAAATCAAACGGGATTATTATGTCTGGACAATTGCTAACAAAGGGAAGGTCTTACTACAGGTAGAGGCTAATTCACAGTTGGTGGAGCCTTGGTGAAAAATAGCTGGTCATTATCCTAACAATCACATAAATTTGCCGAAACAAAATTTTTGTACAGATTAGTGGCCTCATCACGGAAAAATTGATACAGTTCATTTATGAATACGAGGAGGTCATACTATGAAAGTCCACAAGCAAGGAAACTCATTGGTTGTCACCGTTCCTAAAAAGTTTGGAATCAAACCAGGTACCGAAGTGATTGCCGTAAAAGGACGTAATGGCTCCTTTTACTACGTGCCAAAGATGAGCAATCCATTTGATGACCATAAGTTCCCACACATTAACGAAAAATTTAGCGACTCTTTAACGGGGCGTGAAAAAATTTAAACTAGTTTCTTTATATGTTTGACGATTTAGATGGGTTAATTTGGGCGACTCATTTTTAGAATCAAATTCCTTCTTGCTTCATGTGAAACTAGATACAATGTAAGGAAAGGAGGAGATTTCATGACAGATCGTTTAAAAGATAAAGTTGCTATCATTACCGGCGGGGTTGCCGGAATTGGTTTAGGAATTGCGGAATGCTACGTTCGTGAAGGCGCTAAAGTTGTTTTGACTGCCAACCACAATGTGGACGGTGGCAAGGCCGCTGTTGCCAAATTTGGTGCGGACAATGCCCTTTTTGTTCAACAAGATGTCTCCAAGGAAGCTGACTGGGAGAAGGTTATTCAAGCTACTGAAGATAAATTTGGCAAGGTGAACATCGTTGTTAATAACGCCGGAGTGCCACCAGTTGCGGTTCCAATTAACAAGCTTAGACTGGCCGATTGGAATCGGATCATTGCGATCAATCTTACAGGAACTTTCTTGGGCATCAAGCACGGAATGAACGCCATGCTTAAGAGCGGTGGCGGTTCGATCATCAACATTTCTTCTATCGAAGGATTTGTCGGCGTCCCAACTGGCGGTCCCTATAATGCCAGCAAAGGCGGTGTCCGGGCAATGACGAAAGCTGCTGCCTTGGATGCAACCTCCAATGACTACAATATTCGGGTTAATTCGGTTCACCCCGGATTTATCGATACCCCGATTTTGCCACGAGAATCCGTTAAGCAACTTGCTTCAATTACCCCAATGAAACACATTGGCGAACCAAAAGATATCGGTGAACTTTGCGTTTACTTAGGATCTGAAGAGTCGAAATTCGCAACCGGCTCTGAATTCGTTGTCGATGGTGGGTTTATTGCTCAATAAGCCGATGGTTAATTACAAAAAGTGGTTCATCCTAAATTGGGTGAACCATTTTTTGATCTTATTTGCTTAACGCGCCTCAAAGGGCACAGGAACAAACTATGATTTCTCTTGATTCTCAGACAAATAGTTTTTAATTGTTTGAGGGTCACTTAATATTGGCACATCGCTATTATATACTGACCTCACCAAATCAACCCTAGCCTTCTCATCATCAGCATGCTTAAACTCGATTAGTTTCTTGGTTTTGTTAGTCATGGCCAATCACTCCTTAATTAATTTCTCTCACACTACCCCGCTCCACAATCTTCGTTGGTACAAATGTTTTAACGTCTTTACCCAACACCTTATCCACACTACGAACACCAATTTCATGGAAATCCTGGGTAACACTGGTGAGTGGTGGCGTGGTAACTTCACAGATAAATGTCCCATCGATTCCAACAATCGATAGTTGGTCTGGTACCGAAATTTTCTTTTTCTGGGCCGCATTTAATAAGCCCACAGCCACCATATCACTGGCAGCAATAATCGCCGTAACATCCAGCGGAAGGAATTCTGACAGCAATCGCCTCCCTGATTCATAACTGTAATCACCCTTTTTGATCCACGCGGGATTGCTAGTCAACCCATGATCCCTCATCGCATTTTGATAACCAAGCACTCGCTGGCTCCCAGTGTGATAATCATCAATTCCGGCAAAACCAATTTGAGTATGTCCATGCCTAATGAGATACTCAGTTGCTTGATAAGCCAACTTTTTATTGTCAGAACTGATCGACAGTATCTGCTTATAGCCCAGATACAATGAGACAAAACAAAACGGGGCTCTGGATTCCCTTAACAGGTCTAAGTCCACTTCATCAGGTTCTATAGCCAACAATAAAATTCCCGATACGGAACGCTCGAGAGCAGTCGTAATGGCTTGATGCTGCATATCAGTATTTCGGTTGCCAGCATATAAAATAATCACTCTTTGCCCTAATTCATTAGCCCGCTGCTGAATCCCACTTAAGATCATATTTGAAAAATTCGTTGGCGTTGCGTTAATAATCACCGCAATTTCATCAGCTCGCTGCTTAACTAAATCCATAGCTACCGTGTTCTTACGATAACCTAATTCTTTGGCGATTTTCAAAATTTTAATTTTAGTTTGCTCGCTGTAAGTGCCATGTTTGTTTGACAGTACCCGGGAAACGGTCGCAATCGAAACATTTGCCTGCGCCGCAATGTCCTTAATTGTTGGTTTCGTTTAAATCACCCAATTTCTCCTTAATCAGTAATTCTATTATACAGCATTTCGCTCTTGAAATGAGTAAACGTTTTCTTTTGCGTATAATTAGCATTGTAAACGTTTACTCAAAGTGCTACGATGATGTTGTTGAAATGATTCCACATTTAATAAATTGGGAGATGAGATCATGAATCAATCAACAACCCATTTGGCTGGCGGACATTCAACTGCAACTTCCGTACCTAAGAAGTCAACGAATCGAATCGCCAATAGCTTGCCAAATTTACCAATGAAAACACTATTTGCCATCACATTTGGTTTCTGTGGTGTCAACATGGCCTTTTCCTTGCAATCATCACAAATGAGCCGGATTTTCCAGACAATTGGTGCCGATCCAACCAAGCTGGGATTATTCTTTATTTTACCGCCGCTAGCTGGGTTAATCGTTCAACCACTAGTTGGCAAATATTCTGATATGATTTGGACCAGATTTGGGCGACGAATGCCTTATCTATTATTTGCAGCACCAATTGCCGCTATTGTTATGATTCTATTACCAAACGCTGGGTCATTTGACTTCGGTTATGCATCGCTGGCTGCACTATTATTTGGTGCAATTGCAATTTCGTTGATGGATTTATCCAGTAACATCTGTATGCAGCCATTCCGGATGATCATCGGTGACATGGTAAACGAAAGTCAGAAAGATAAAGCTTGGTCTTGGCAACAAGCCTTCAGTAACCTCGGTGGTGTACTGGCCACTATCTTACCGTTTGTCTTAACCTACTTTGGAGTTGCCAACACCGCAAAACGAGGCGTAGTACCGCTCTCTGTTCGTTTGGCCTCCTACATTGGCGCCGCAATTCTCCTCGGAATCTCTGCCTATACCATCCACGAAGTAAAGGAATACGATCCAGAAACCTATGCCCTCTATCACCACATCGATCCCAACACCCACAAGAAATCCAAGCCAATTTGGCAACTAATTAAAGAAGCACCAAAAGCCTTATGGGAAGTTGCCTTAGTTCAGATGTTTGCTTGGATTGGAATTCAATATATGTGGACTTACACAACCGGTGCCATCGCCCAAAACGTTTGGCACACAACTAATGCCACTTCAGCAGGCTATCAAGCTGCCGGCAACTGGTATGGTATTTTAACATTTATCCAGTCAATGGCCGCTGTCCTTTATGGTTTCTTGATTTTATCACACACCAATCCTTATAAACGAAAGAACTGGTATCGCTTTGGCCTCTTAAGCTTTGCAATTGGTTTAATTTGGGTATTCTTCATTCATAACCAGTATCTATTGATCGTTCCATTCTGCTTAATCGGTATCGGTTTCTTTACAGTTCACGTTGAACCATTCAATATCTTCACGTCATCATTGAATGGTTCTAACGAAGGTTCTTATATCGGTATTTTCAACGGTACCATCTGTTTACCACAAATCCTCGCTTCAGTTGCCAGCTTTATCGTGTTCCAATTGGTTGGCAAATCAATGCCTGGTATGATGTTAATAGCCGGGATTTCAATGCTGATCGCGACAATTGCTATTAGTGTCATTAAGCAAGATGCTCCACAAATCGATAAAGTATAACAACCCAATAACCAAAAAAGGAAGGAATAACATGTCACAACTACCAAAATACAATCAAACTGGGCAAACAATCATCTTTGCCTTTCCAAATCACGACTTACAGTTATCCGTCTTAACATCTGCTATTATCCGGGTATTTGAAAACCGCGGTGATCCTGGTCAATCATATGCGATTGAGGGCAAAAAAGAACAACCCACTGATTTTACTCTCAAAGCCGTCGGCGATCACTACGAATTAACCACAGCTGATTTATTAGTAAAAATCGACTCTGATCAACACGTCGATATTTATGACGCTACTGGCAATCCATTAGCCATTGACTACCGTGGCAAACGTCAACTGTTAGATAAGGGCGTCGATAAAGTCCATGAACGCCTCGTGGAAGCAGAAGGTCACAGTGTTTCCGGCTCAACCACTGGAGCCGACAGTAGCTATTTTCAAGTCGTTAAATCACTCGCTGCCGATGAGCACCTTTACGGTTTAGGAGATAAGACCGGTTACTTGGATAAACGCGGCTTTGAATATGATAACTGGAACACCGACAATCCGGCACCCCAAATGGAGAACTTTACCAAGTTGTACAAATCAATTCCAGTCATGTATGGGCTCAAGAACGGCCATCCCTATGGGCTCTTCTTTGATAATCCTTACAAGAGCCACTTCGATATGGGTAAAGAAAGTCCCAACTATTACTTCTACTCGGCTGTTGACGGCAACCTTGACTACTACGTTCTCGGTGGTAAGACTTTAAAAGAGGTTATTAGCAATTACACCTACTTAACTGGCCGAGTCCCACTACCACAAAAGTGGACCCTTGGTTATCAGCAATCTCGTTGGGGTTACAGTGCCAGCCAACAAGAAGTTCAAGAAATCGCTGACAGTTTGAAAAAGTACGACATCCCCTGCGACGCCATCCACTTTGATGTTGATTACATGCGGGGTTATCGGGTCTTTACCTGGGATAAGGACAAATATCAAGGTGATCCGAAAAAATTTGTGACCAGCTTGAAAAAGCAAGGGATTAAGGCGATCCCAATCATTGACCCCGGCGTTAAAAAGGATCCGGATTACGATGTTTATGTTGACGGCATTAAGAAGGGCTACTTTGTAAAATCACCAGATGGCAAAGTCTACATCAATAAAGTTTGGCCAGGTGATTCCGCCTTCCCAGACTTTGGCCGGCCAGAAGTTCGTAAGTGGTGGGCTCACAACGACAAATTCCTAACTGATATTGGCGTTGGTGGTATTTGGAACGACATGAACGAACCGGCTTCCTTTGAAGGACCCATTCCAGATGAGGTTGTCTTTAGCGATCAAGATAGGCAATCAACCCACAAGAAGATGCACAACGTTTACGGCCACAATATGGCCAAGGCAACTTACGATGGCTTGAAGAAATACCAAGATAAGCGGCCTTACGTTATCACCCGGGCAGCTTATGCAGGCACCCAAAAATATTCAACCGTTTGGACCGGCGACAATCGTAGTATTTGGCCCCACATTCAAATGATGATTCCCCAACTATGTAATTTGGGCATGAGTGGTTTTAGCTTTGCCGGTACTGATATTGGTGGCTTTGGCTCCGACACCAACGCGGAACTATTAACCCGCTGGATTGAAGCAGCAGTCTTTAGCCCCTTAATGAGAAACCACGCTGCCATGGGGACTCGTCATCAAGAGCCTTGGAGCTTTGGCGAACCAACCCTTTCAATTTATCGCAAATTCGTCAAGCTACGATATCGCTTCATCCCCTACTTATATGATCTGTTTGAGAAGGGCACTAAGAGCGGTCTCCCAGTCATGCGACCATTAGTTTTAAACTATGACAATGATCCCCGGGTGCGTGATCTCAATGATGAATTTATGGTTGGCGACAGCGTTTTGGTTACCCCAATTGTCGAAAAGTCGGAAACCAAGCGCTTGGTTTACTTACCGGCCGGTGATTGGGTTGATTTCTGGAATAACCGCCAGTATACCGGCAACCAAGACATTGTCGTCAATGCCCCACTGGATAAATTACCATTGTTCATCAAGAAGAACACAATCCTTCCTTGGGGAAATCCAGTTGACCATATTTCAGACGAACCTGATAAAACCATGACGTTTAAAGTCTTTGGTGATCAAGGTAGCTACGATCATTACCAAGATGACGGCACTGACTTTAAGTATCAAGCTGGTGAATTCAACCACTATACGCTATCCGTAAATGATGACCAGGTATCAGTTCAGTTACCCCATCATGGATTCAAACCGGCGTACAAAAAGATTACGGTGGAGTTGCCGGATAAACAGGTTATCTTAAGCTATGATGCTGCAAGTAATCGTTACCAAGAAAAATAAAAATTGAGACGAAAGGCGATTTAATCCCAGAATTTAAGTGAAAAAAGTCATGCATTCTGGTTTTGGAATGCATGACTTTTTTTGGCTTAAATTCTCGGATCAACCGTTTGTCACAAGTTTTATCAATATAAGAAGGGAAAGCCAAATTGGCATTATAAACGCTTTGTCGACTCATGTCTCAGCCACATTTAATTTTACCTTGGCAAGTCAGTCACTTTAATGCTGTAAAGCCACCCATCACAACCAAAAGGACGCCCAAAATTGGCTTAACATACTTAGTAAACTTTGCTGGGTTCAATCGATTGAGGAGGATCGGTGCGAGAAATGAGCCCAACACTGCGCCAAGCATAATCCAAATGCCAACTTGCCAATCAACGTTACCCGCTTGTAGGTGAAAACAAATGCCAACAAACGTCATCGTGACCAAAACCAGTGAAGAGGTTGCCGCGGCGGTCACCATGTCGGCTCCCATGACCAACAATCCCGCCATAATGGGACCGCCGCCACTTAAACCGCCAACTCCAACCATCAAGCCGCCGATAATGCCATAGATCACCGCAACGGCACTTCTGCTTTGTTTGGGTGTCTGCTTTGATTCAAATAAGAGCTGAATGCCGATGTAGGCTAAAATACCGCCGATGATGTATGAATAAATCTTTTCGGGAATATATGGCGAGACAAGTGATCCCACAATAACGGCAGGAACGGCTGCTAGAATCATTCGCCAGGCAATTTTAAAATGAATCTTGTGAAGGCGAAAGTAAGAGTACGACCCAATGAGCAAGGATGGAAATGCGGTTACCAAAGAAGTGGCAGCCGCACTTGCCGGACCCAAGCCAAAGATCGTGGTTAAAATCCCCAGGTAGTACGCCGCTCCCCCACCTCCAAGGGTAATGACAATTGTCCCAATAATAAATCCAGCCAAAATCAAAAAGATAATATCCATTTGAATTAGCCTCCAACCTTAATTTTAGCGCCAAGCAATTGGATACCAGCCGGCCAAATAAAAGCCGAAGATCGTGGTAACCACGAAGACCCCAATCAAGGTCCAATAGAGTGACTTAGACCCTGCATGCCGACTTTTACGAGCGAAACTAATCTCAATAAGTGCAATAACAGCAATCCCTAACAACAGCTTCACAATACCGCTAACTGGCGCTTTAGGGATCCGATACCAAGCCAAGAAACCACCCGAAAGCAAAATCGGAATGTAAAGGACTCTGGTAATCATCATAAAAATGGTTGCCAACTTATCCTTAAAAGAAAAGGCAAGAATAACAGCAATAACTAATAAGACCCATGAAATTAAATGAATATTAATCCATAGCAAAACAATGGCCTCCTTAAAATATTTTCGCAATGTACGAAGTTCATTATAGTCTTTCCCAGTTGATTTATAACCGTCAGCGCTTATGATCAATTTAAAACCGTTGATAGGAGTCAGTTCATGAATAATCAATTGGAAATTCAGCCCTTTACACAAGCAAGTAGTCGGCACTATGACTTATTACTAACGGCTGATCCGGCCAAACAGCTCGTCGATACTTATTTAAAACGGTCAATCAATTTTGAAGCCAACATCAACGGCGTCTTGGTCGGCGTCTTAATTTTAATTGAAACCCGACCGGAAACAATTGAAATCGTCAATATTGCCGTTGCGTCCACCTACCAAAATCAAGGAATTGGCAGCAAGCTACTAAACTTCGCAACCAACTGGGCAAAAGATCGTCATTATCGGGTCATCGAAATTGGCACTGGCAGCACCAGCTTCGGCCAATTGTACGTCTATCAAAAAAATGGTTTCCGATTGGTTGCGATTGATCAAGATTTTTTCACTCGCAATTATGCTGAACCCATTATCGAAAACAAGTTAGTGTTAAAGGATATGGTTCGGTTGCGGAAATATCTTTAATGTGTCATTAACCGGAAACCAGCTTTCCTAATCTAGAATGGAACACATGTGTTTTCCAACCAATAATCATTAGCTCGGATAACTACTTCCATTAGAATCAAAATACCTATTATTCCAATCTAGTTTAGTCACATTCATTTCAACCAATCCTACCTTGTGCTAAATTAGACATGGATGGAATCGCACATATTAATATCGTGGGGTGATTAGCAATGAACGAAAAACAAAAAGTACAAAACGCTAAACGGGCCAATGTTTTGTGGATCATGTTATCAATTATGGTGTTAGTTGTGATTGCAGGAATCGTCGGTATCATCATGAAGAGTCACCAAACCAACCAGTATAAAGACATGATTAGGCAATCCGTAACCGCCTATAACAAAACAGCTCCTTCATCAGAACAATTATCACCAACTAGTCGAACCAAAGTTTATCGGGTTCGCAAGTCCGGTGATCAGAAATACTTTGTTCAGCTGAGTGGCACAACACCGAAGTTTATTTATCAGAAGGCCCAAGGAAAATGGACGTCAGTTAATTCAAACAAAACAGCAACTAACGTCTTGAAATATCGAATTGTTTATACTTCGAATCAGTCCGCTATCGATAATAGTAAGTAGCCGGTTATTGAATTATGAGAATTTCTGAGTGAGCTTGTAGTTACCAATAACTTTTTAGTTATATTTATGCATTTAATCAATCATCATCAATCTTCCAACGGCAGCCTTCTCAGGAGGTTAGCCGCTTTTTTATGGATTGAATCAACTGGCAATTCCTAATCAAACGGGAATTTCCACAATTCAAAATAATCGATAAAGCGCTTCCATATATAAACTAAAGGTGTTGATATAGATAACCGTTTAGTTTTAATCGAAAGGAAGATCATTATGGCTGATTTACTAAAGGACAAAGTTGCAATTGTTACCGGCGCAGGTTCCGGTATGGGTCGTCAAATTTCTGAACTGTTCGTTAAAGAAGGTGCCAAGGTGATGTTGGCAGATATCAATCCGGACGGCTTGAAACAAACCGCAGCCGAAATTGATTCTGCAGGTGACTCAACCAGCACCGTTATTGCCAACGTTGCCAAAGAAGATGACATTGTTAATATGGTTAAGGAAACGGTTGATACTTATTCCAAAGTCGATATCTTAGTTAATAACGCGGGTATCGTTGATAATATTAAAACGGTTGAAAATACGACTGATGATATTTGGGACCGAGTATTGGCAATCAACTTAACTGGACCATTCAAGGCTGCTCGTGAAGCTATCAAATATATGTTGGATCAAAAAGATGGCGGAACAATTATTAACATGGCATCCGTCGGCGGCTTGTTCGGCTCTCGTGGTGGTGTTGCTTATACTGCAACCAAGCACGGCATCATTGGTTTGACGAAGAATATTGCTGCCACTTATGGCATTTACCATAACATTCGTGCAAACGCGATTGCTCCAGGTAATATTGCCACTAACATTCAAAAGACCATTAATGATCCCGATGAACTTGGCATGAAAGCTCTCACCGCAATTGGCGGCATGACCGCACCAGGTGGTAAGCCAGAGCAAATCGCCCAAGTTGCCTTGTTCTTAGCTTCAGATCAATCCAAATTTGTTAACGGCGCAGTGATTACAGCGGATGGCGGCTGGACATCAATGTAATAGAGTGTGAGGCCAAGCGGTTAGCAATCGGAGTGTAAGTCGCCTTTGGAGGAATTCCTGGGTTTGGAATTTTTCCAAAGGTGCTTACATGCAGATTGCTGCTTGGGTGAACACGTTTAATCAAAGTGTGCGGAGCAAAGCGCTTAGAAGTCGGAGCATAAGTCGCCATCAACAGAAATCCCGTTTTTGGGGATTTTTGTTGTTGGTGCTTATGCGTAGACTTCTGCTTTGCGGAGCACTATTCGGCAATGGAGCCGAGGAATTCCGGAGTTTAGAATTTATCCAAAGTACTTACTTCTTGGAGGAGCAGTCCAATTGAGGCTGCCTCATGCCCCATTTCATTAATTCAACGAACTAATTTCAAAGGAGTCGGCGGAAAATCACCTCATTTGCCGGCTCTTTTTCTTTGCATCCCATCCCTTGTGTTAAACTTAATTTGTATCCAAACAAATTCAAAGGGGATAGAAATTTGAAATCAACCATCTTTGTTAAACCTGGAAAAGTCGAAATTCAAAACATTGAGAAGCCAACCATTCATAAGGCTGACGATGTCATTATTCACGTCTTGCGAGCCTGCGTCTGTGGTTCTGATTTGTGGGCCTATCGGGACCTTGAATCCAAAGAACCAAATTCGGAAAATAGCGGCCATGAAGCAATTGGAATTGTCGAAGAAGTTGGTCAAGCCATTACCACTGTGAAGCCTGGCGATTTCGTAATCGCCCCATTTACTCACGGTTGCGGTCACTGTGCCGCATGTCGCGCCGGATATGAAGGCAGTTGCCAAAGCCATCGCGATAACTTTAGTTCCGGTTACCAAGCTGAGTACGTTCGCTACCAACACGCTGAATGGTCACTAGTTAAAATTCCCGGCAAGCCTGAAGATTATAGTGATGGCATGCTCAATTCCCTATTGGCCTTAGCAGACGTCATGGCCACCGGCTATCATGCCGCCCGCGTCGCTAATGTCAAAACCGGCGATACTGTCGTCGTTGTTGGTGACGGTGCGGTAGGCCTTTGTGGCGTGATTGCTGCCCAGATGCGTGGTGCTAAACGAATCATTGACATGAGCCGCCACGAAGACCGCCAAAAGCTGGCAACTGAATTTGGCGCCACTGATATCGTCGCAGAACGCGGTGACGAAGCGGTTGCCAAAGTCATGAGTTTAACGAATGATGCAGGGGCTGATGTAGTCTTAGAATGTGTCGGTAGTGAATTGTCAACGGACACAGCTATGAAAGTTGCCCGTCCTGGCGCAATTGTTGGTCGAGTCGGCTTGCCGCATACCCCAAAGACTGATCTCACCGGTCCATTTTACAGTAACTTAGCCGTTGCTGGTGGCCCAGCATCTGTTACAACCTACGATAAATCAGTTCTTCTGAAGGCTGTCTTAGATGGTGATATTCATCCCGGCAAGGTCTTTACGCAACGCTTTGATCTTGACGATATTGATGCCGCTTACCAAGCAATGGCAAAACGAGAAGCGATCAAGTCATTAGTGGTTGTTGACTAACCGATTAGTATAAATAAACCCCAGACCTAAAAATCAGCGAGTGCCGCGATTTTTTGGCCTGGGGTTTATTTATAGGACTTTTTACGAACTATTCTTTAGTCAATAATTCATCAATTTTGTCATAGAATTTCTTAGCACGAACTTCGGTCACCAAATTAATTGGCCGCCCAGTTTCCGTTTCGAAGGTTCTGCCAGCACTTGGACCATGAGCAATCACATCACCCTTAATATCCTTAGATTCGATCATCTCTGGGTATTGACTAGCCACAGTGGTTAATACATCCCACAAATAATAAGTTGAGTTGGCTTCATATGATGACACCAATGCATACCCTTGGCCAATTAAATCCATCATTGGATAACGCCGGAGACTGGCCCAATGCTGCTGGACATCAGCATTCAACGGAACTTGGTTGGTACTTTCCAAGCCTACCATTTGAATATCAATATCAGCATCCCAAACGGTTTTAACTGCTTCGGAATCCCAGTAAGCATTCCATTCAGCCGTCCCATCATGCTTAGGCTCCAGAACGTTTCCTTCAGTCCGCATGGTGCCGCCCATCCAATATAGCCGCTCAATTTTATTCACAATGGTTGGGTCAACTGCTAACGCCCGAGCAAGATCAGTTAGCGGCCCTGTCATAACTAAGTCAGTTTTGCCCTCGGTATTTTGAAGCTTATCAATCATATCTATGTGAGCCGGCTTTTCAGCAACTTCTGCCTTTACCGGGCCATGCTCATTTAGCAATGGAAAGGCATCAAATGAAAATGAACTCAACCGCCATTCTTTAGGAAATTGGTGAACCGCACGTGAATTTGAAGCAGCCACGGAAATCTCTTTTCCATGACCGAATCTGGCAATGATCTTTTGAGAAGCCGGTACGGATCCCTCAATATAGCCGTCAGCGTCAATCACGCCAACCCCGGTAAGGTTAACTTCTGGCATTTGCAACAACAATAGTAGTGAGACCAAATCATCGACGTTGCCGTCATGGTCAAAGTAAACATTTTTCAAAATAATGTCCTCCTCGTTTATTAATCTCATCATACAGGAATCCGAGCGGCCAGTCTATCAGTAGCCAATCTCAACGGCGCCGGTGCTTGACCACTGTAAAGAAGTGTAAAATACATGCCAGTAATACATAAAAAATTACCACAAAGGATATGTATCGCAGCCAAAAGCCCTGGCTGGGAACTAATTTAAAGCCAAACTGAATTCCCATCGTCAGCAGGGCCATAAACGCAATCATAAAGAATAATTCAATATATCGTTTCAATGTACTGTCATCCCTTTTCTTCACAGTGTTTAGTCGCCGGCCCCACTTGAGACAGGTTTGCTTTTTAGTTTCCGGTAACTCTTTAAGCCCCCACGTATGAGTGAGAACCAGTTCGTGAACCTTAATGACCCCAGCGGCAGTCATCACTTTATCGATTGTTCGAAAACTTTGGTCGGTAACTCCGGTGACCCAGTTTTCAAACGCGCCGGTATAACAGTCAGTAATACTTAAATAGTGCTTGTCTTTAAATCGATCGGGATGAGTGGCCCCGGTATGGTCAAATCGGACCAACCGCTGGCGCATGCAGTCAAAGAAATCTTTCATTTTGCCTGCCAAGCCACCCCAATAAGTTGGAGCCGCCAGCACCCAGACATCGCTAGTGAGCATTTTTTGTTCCAATTCATCTAACACTGGATCCTTCTTGTCGCCATGGTCCGGCTTAAATGGATAATCCTCTAAGTAAATAATTTCGCCTTCGTTCGGATCTTCTATCCCGGCCATCACAGTTTCCAGCATTTTAGCGGTCACCCCATCATTTCGATGTGATCCTAAAATTCCAAGTACTTTCACTATAAGACCCCCCTAAAAATAAGTAAGCAGATCAAAGCGGTTAGAGATCGAAGTGTAAGTCTCCTCGAACGGAAATTCCGGGTTTGGGAATTTTTGTTCGAGGTGCTTACATGGAGATCTCTGCTTTGAGGAGCTGTCCTAAAAAATTGCTAAAATAAATTGAATATTGAGAACGGTAATAATTGACGTTAACAAGTAACCAACTACCGTCACTGATAATCGGTTGGTATGGATACCCATCAAATCATGGTTGTTTGTGAGCGCCACCATGGGAAACAACGTAAACGGCAAGGCAATTGATAACGCAATTTGGGCAAACACGATCATCTGCTCAAATGTATCGTCATTGAAGCCAACGATGAACCCAATGATCAAAATCGGAATCAAGGTCACAAACCGGGTTAAGAGTCGCCGTTCCCACAATGGCAACCGAATGTACAAGTAACCTTCCATCACAATTTGCCCCGCTAGCGTACTGGTGATCGATGAAATCATCCCCGTGATCAGCAACGCAAACGCAAACAAGGGCTCATTAACGGGCTGGCAAGACTCCCTACAATGGCGGAATTTTGCAACCCATGGTAAACATCCTGAAATGCGGAAAAGTTTGCGTTTTTATTGAAGAACAGCGTTCCCCCTAGGATGAGCAATAACGCATTGATCAGAAACGCAGCGATTAAATGCACATTTGAATCCCACTTACCAAATCGCAAAGCTTCATTCACTTGCTTGGGGTCATGATAATCGTATCGACGGCTCTGCGCCAGCGACGAATGCAGATAAACATTATGTGGCATGATGGTTGCCCCCACAATCCCCAGGCTCATCACTAACTTTTCGTGATCCGTCACAATACTTGAAGTGGGAACCAAGCCGCCAAGAATCTCACCAACGTTTGGTTGAGCCCGGAAAACTTCAATCCCAAAAATCACGCCCACCACTAATATTGAAAAAAGCACAATAAATTCAATTCGCCGAATTCCAAATCTTAAAAATAGCAAGACCAATAAAACATCAAGAATAGTGAAGAAAATACCAAAGATCAGCGGTAACCCGAATAATAATTTTAATGCAATTGACGTGCCAACAACGCCGGTCATGTCAGTCGCCATCATCGCAATTTCATTGATAACCCACAGTATGTAACGCCCCCACCGGGGAATCTTGGTCGCAATCGCTTGGGCCAAGTCCAGTCGAGAAACGACCCCCAGCTTGATCGCCAAGGTCTGCATGAACATCGCCACAATGATCGAAATTAATAGCACCGACAGCAATTCGTATCGATATTGACTCCCACCAGATAACGACGTCAGCCAATTACCGGGATCCATGTACCCCACGGCAACCAATGCTCCTGGCCCACTATACGCCAAAAACTTCTGCAGAAAGGATGACTCGTACACACTAGGAACCTTGACACTCCGATTAATTTCATCCAGACTTTTATTTTGCTGTTCCTTCATTGACATCCCCCTGATTCTCGCACAGTTTTTGCTTGCTCAGATCCGCAATGAATTGACAAAAGGCGTCACTGGCATTCATTGGTGGCACAGCATCTAATACCTTGCCACCACTAGACCTGAACGTTTGATAATTTTGAACATTATTTTCCTCAATTGTTTCCAAGCAATCTTCAACAAAGGATGGCGTGACAAGCAACACATTTCGCTTGCCCGTCGCAGCCAATTCCATCAATGTGTTTTTCAAATATGGTTTCAGCCAAGGCATAGGCCCAAATTTAGATTGAAAAACTGTCAGAACTTTATTGTCAGGCACTTGTTGGAGATATTTTTGGACGTTGGCCGTTGTCTGCTGGCACTCTTTCTCATACGGATCACCTTTTTTGATCATCGACATCGGAATTCCATGATACGTGAAAACCACTGTATCATAATTTTTTTGAACGTAGCACTCGTCCACTTGGCTTGCCAGGATCTTTTGATAAGTGGGCTGATCGTCAAAATGCTTAATAATTGTCGTTGGCACACCAGACGCTTTCACTTTTTCGATGATCGTATCATGGGTACTTTGCGTGTAATTCGGAAATAAGGGCAGCACCACAATATGGTCATCCCCATTATCCTGCATTTGACGCAGGCGATCCCCAATCGTTGGTCCCCCATAGTTCATTGCGTACTGAACGTCCCAATCTTTCAAAATTGCCTGAACCTTCCGCTGCATCATTTCAGTATACACAGTTAACGGTGAACCTGCTTGGGTCCACATGTGCCGGTAATAGGTAGCCGACCGCCAAGTTCGCAGCGGTAAAATCATTCCGCGAAGTAATGGCTGCCAAAACCATTTTGGCAGGGTAACAACATTTTGGTCACTTAGAAATTCCTTCAAGTAAGTTTTGACATCTTTGGTACTTGGTGATTTAGGTGATCCCAGGTTAACCAGTAACAGCCCGTTTTGTGACATCGCGATTCCCCCCCTTATGTCTTGATTATATCGCTTTCATCAATTCAAAAAAACGCTAGCCACAAGAAAAAAACCTGTCAGAGGAAACATTTTGTCTTGAACAATGAAATCGGTTCATTTATTGAGTACAATAGTATTGAGGAAGGACGTGATTAACCCTTGAACAATGCCAAGGAGTACCTGGATTTCTTTAACCAAGAATATAAGGAACCCGGCAAACATAGTAATTACAGCACAAATAGCAACTTCCGTTTTGATACGAGAGCTGATGCGCTTGAAACCAAGAATATGTTAATCCAAAAAAGTCCCTGTGCTAAATATTATCGTTTGAGTGTTGAATATATTAATCCCAACCGGTCAATGCAGGTAGGGTGGTACATTACCGTTAGGAAATTGAAAGATCAACCCAAAACACCTGATCATCAATCCACAACGAGTCCGAAGCCTAAGAAACCACAGCAGCCAACTCACAAAAAACCAGAAAAATAACTTTGATGGAGGTAATTATCCATGGCAAATCAAGTACCAGCAGTCATCATGAACGATGGCTTTAAAATTCCAGAGATTGAATTAGGAACCTATCAAATTCGTGGCGGTGACGGCCTACAGCAAGTGCTAGCCGCCATTCACGATGGTTACCGGGGCTTGGACACGGCAACCAATTATGATAACGAGGGAATGGTTGGTGAAGCGATTCGCCGATCTGGCCTCCCACGTTCAGATTTCTTTGTCACGTCCAAACTGCCAGGCAAGT
The DNA here is from genome assembly GCF_030361045.1 of Lentilactobacillus sp. TOM.63. Classification (NCBI taxonomy): domain Bacteria; kingdom Bacillati; phylum Bacillota; class Bacilli; order Lactobacillales; family Lactobacillaceae; genus Lentilactobacillus; species Lentilactobacillus sp. TOM.63. Next base: position 1,351 of record NZ_JAUCAP010000027.1, on the reverse strand, counting down.
ATCACCAGTATCATGACGCAACCAAAGCAATTCAAGAGAGTCTCTATCGCTTAGGTTTGGACTACTTTGATCTTTATTTGATCCATTGGCCGCTTCCAAAACGTGATCATTACGTTGAGGCCTTTCAGGCAATGATTGATGCTAAAGAGCGGGGCTTGATCCGATCAATCGGTGTTTCTAATTTTGAGCCGGCGCATCTCGATCGACTCATTGGCGAAACCGGGGTCACCCCCGCCGTCAACCAAATTGAAGCCCACCCTTATTGGAATAACGAACGAATGCTACAAGCAGATCTTGAGCGCGGAATTGTCACCGAAGCTTGGAGTCCCCTGGGTCGAGGGAGTGCAGCGTTACAGGAACCGCTTATTCAAGACTTGGCTACCAAGTATCACAAGAATGCCGGCCAAATTATTTTGAGATGGCATACTCACCGGAACATCATTCCGATTCCTCGTTCAAGTAACCTCAACCATCAGCGGGCTAATTTGGACATCTTTGATTTCAAGCTGACCCCAGACGAAATTCAAGCGATTAATCAGTTAACCAAACCAGATGGCCGAGTCGATGGTCAAGATCCCAATGAATACGAAGAATTTGAATAGTGACTAAAAAATAGCGAAGGAGTGTTTTTCTAATGGAAACACAAAAAATGATTCGCTCCAGAAAAGCAATTCGAGAATATAATGGTCAAATTACTGACTTTCAACTGCACCAAATTCTGGCAGCTGCTAATGCCAGCCCTGTTGCAATGGGCCAATACGATCATTATCGATTGACGGTTATCCAAGATCCGGCAACTTTGGCAAAAATGAGTGGCATTTATGAAGCGCCAACGGTCATCGTAGTTTCCGCCAATGATGCCGGCGCACCAGCGGAAGTTTCTGCAGGCACGATTGTTCACAACATGGAACTGGCCGCTGAAGATCAAGGCTTAGGCGCCAACTATAATATGGGCGGCTTGAGTTCAATCCCAGCCGGTGTGATTCCAACAGGCTTCACGCCAGTGTTTGGGTTGACAGTTGGCCAGACAACCGAAAAGTTTACGCCGCGAGAAGTCTCGTTGGACCGAATTAAGACCAATTTCGTGAAGTAATTTGAGCTCTTTAGCTCTACAACAAAACAAATGAGGCTGAGACATTAGTTGGCAAAGTATTTATAAATGCAACTTGTTTTGCCATTCTTACATTGATAAAACTTGCGACAAACGGCTGATCCCGGCCATTTAAGCCAAAAAAGTAATGCATTCCAAAACCAGAATGCATTACTTTTTTCACCTTGAATTGTCAAATTAAGTGCAACACGACATTAAAGAATATTTCATAAGGCGTTTTCCATCCGAGACATTTACGGG